>CAZPIR010000001.1:0-15665 GCA_964586085.1 uncultured Anaerolineaceae bacterium
AATGCAATTATGCCATCGAACAAGCCATCATAGTATTCATGCGGTTTGATGGACAGGATCCCTGCCACCAAACACGTAGTTCCGATGCCCACAAAAATCAAAAGATAACTGGTCAAAAAGATTTTCCAAAAATTCTTTTTCATCGCGACCTTCTTTATGCTTGCCCGTGTTGCACACGAAGCGTGAACGCGTGGTCAACGGGCGTGACGAACGTCATCAACACGCGAACGTGTTGCGGCGCTGGCTCGGCGTCGCGCATCGCCCACATGCGATGCGCGTCCGCGCCGGGTCCGATGCGAATCACATCGTCGCCGAAACGCATCGCGCCGAAACCTTGCTTGAGAAAAATCGTTTGCCCGGCTTGCGGCTTTAAGCACGCATCCTGGGTTTCCCAAATGCCGCCCGCCGGAAAATCAAACGCGATTTGCGCAACAACACGGTCGAGACCCGCGAGCGTTTGATAACGTAAATCAAAGCCGTGCTCAACCTCGCGCACCGTGAGCGTGCTCGTGAGCGGCGGCAAGGTTCGCAATTCGCGTTGCGGAATCAGCGCCTCGAAATTTTCCGGCGAAACTGGGCGACCGAGTGGTTGCTCGTACCCCGGACGGCGAAAACGACCCAGACCCTCAGAGCGAAATATCGCCGTGTCATTTTGGACATCGAGCGCATCGCTCACAAACCATCCGCCCGCCGTGCCAAAATAGTTCGCCGAAATTTTCAGCGCGGTCAACTCGGCTTGACCAAAACGCAAAGATATCAAGCGCGTGACGCCGCGAAAGAACGACGCGCTCTGTTCATTGCGTCGCACGCGCCAGATGCCATTGTGCGAAAAGAATCGCGCAAAATTTTCCGGCAACACCTCATCCGAAAATTTCGGCTCGCCGAATTTCGTCATCACGTAAAACATCCACGCCGCATCACCCGTGCGCCGCGCGCTCGCCTTGTTCCAAATCCATCGCGCCGCATTTGCGAACCTGGGATTCGGCACGACCGACGCATAATGCAAATACGCCGACGCGAGTCCGAGCGGAACCATTGCCACGCCGTAATCTTGACGACGCGAAAGACCGGTTTCCATTGTGCCATCAGCGTGAAAGAGATGCAAATTAAAATCGAGATTCGCGGCGACAGTCGGTCGCGCGGTCGGACAATCCCAGTGATCAGCTAAAAGCAACAACGAACGGTCGCACACCGAATCGTAAATCCCCGAACTGCGTTCGAGATATGCGCCATCCGCATCCAGGTCGAACCCCTCGGCGAGGTACGCCTCGATAGTTGGCTTGACATTCAAATCAGGAAATAATGCGCCGGCGTGCGCGAGCGCGGACGCAATCACCCAGCGATGGTTCGGCGTATGAAATCCGCCCGTGAGCATGCCTGGAACGGCGAGCCGGACAAATCGTTCGACCTTGTTGAGAAAATCCGCAAACGTCGCATCGCGTTGCGCGAGTGGACGACCCAACTCGATAACGCAACACAAAACTTGAACGGCGAATCCGGTGTCGGGACTGGAATCGTAATTGCAATCGCGTAAATCAATCAAACCACTGGGACGTTGAACGCGCAGAACATAATCCATCGCGATGCTTGCGCGCGTGAGCCAATCGGCGTTGCGATTTTGCGCGAGGTGCAGGTATGCGCATCCGGCGACGAACGGTGTGGTCGTGACGTGGCTTGGGTCAGCGACACCCCAATCCGGATGAATGACTCCACCGTAATCGGGATGCGCCGCGTCGGCGATTTGGCGCGGCAACGTGGCGACGATATTTTGTTCGAGCGTTTGCAGAACCGATGTGAACGTCAATGAACTCACGTGATTTACTCCGTCACAAAATTCAACCGGACTGTTTTTTATTTATAACAGAATCAACCCCAAACGCGTTGCCGTGACAACGGCTTCGGTGCGGCTCTGCGCGTTCAGTTTACCAAGCACGGCATTGACATGAAATTTCACCGTGTGCTCGCTGATGCCGAGCGTGCGCGCAATTGCTTTATTCGACTGTCCTTCTGCCATCAAGCGCAGAACCTGGGATTCGCGCGGTGTAAGTTCTTCGACCGTTGGGTTACGCGACGAATCACGCGCCGGCAACAAATTTGGCGCGATGGCAGGATCGAACACGGCTAACCCTTGCACAACCGATTCAATCGCGCTGGCAATTTGTTCGCACGAGGATTGGCGCAGTAACACACCACTCGCGCCGGCAAACCATGCCTCGCGCGCGGCATCGGCATCGGACGCAAGCACCACCACCGGCATCGTCAGATCGCGTAAATCTATCGAGTCGCACCAGTCCCACACAATAGCATCCGGACGATACACGCCGAGGGCATCCGCCAAATTATCTTGATGCGCGCTCTGCCCGACAATCGTACAGCGCGATTGATTCGCCAGCAAAGAAGCAATGCCCGCGCGCGTAAGTGGATCGTCGGCAATAATCAAAACTCGGTTCATAAATCACAGACCTGGAAGGCTTTGAAAACCTTCCAGGTCTATTATACATCAAGATGGTTCATTTGATTCACGCCGGGGCTGGAACACTTGGCGCGCCAGCGCACTCAACTTGTTTTGCCCCTGGCGACAAGTGGCACACTGCGTTTCATTGGCGATCAACGCAAAGGGCGTTTGGCATTTCGTACACAGGCTCAACTTGCCGGTGCTGAGATGAATCGGCTCGCGTGATTGGAAAACGCTGAACGCCATCCCAGGTTCAATCGTCAAGGCTTGGGATTGACAGTACAATTCGCAAATGCGGCACGTCGTGCCCAAACATTGATGCGCGTGAAAATCAAGCACGTAATAACCGGCGTCCGCGCGAAACTCCATCGCACGCGTGGGACATTGCTTGGCGCACAAACCACACGCCGTGCACGCCGCGCTGACCCGAATCGTCGCGACGCGTTCGCTCGCCAAATGATCATTCGAAGGCGAACCCAGTTTTGTCAACGCGCGTTCGAGTGTCGGCGTTTCGATTGATGCCGGCGTTGATGCAAGCGGCGTCGCGCTCAACGACGCGGCGACAACCATGCCGGCGGCGCGCCCCAGGTTGCCGCGCAAAAAGCCAAACAACTCGCGCCGTGAAAGTGCCGGTGTGTTCGAGGTGGTCAACGCGCGCGGCTCACTCAACTCGGTTTCGGCTTCGCCGTAGCGCACGAGCGTTTGCTCGCGTTGCCAGGTTGCGAGCGTCGTGCGCGCAAACGCAACGAGCGCGACAATGCGCGGATGTGTGCGCGCACCAATTGGGCACTCGGCACACGGCGCATCGTTGAGCCACACGCGCGCATGTTCCGCGCTCAGTGTGACCAGCGTATCGTGCGCGAGTCGCGCAAGACACGCGACCGTCATCACACGTTCGACGTTCGGCGCGCGGGTCGTGGTCGCGCGCTTGCATGCAAACTCAATGTGCGCGTACGCGCTCACCGCATCGAGCAAGGCAATGTCGCCGGGATGTGCGACGAAGGCTTTACTCGGACAAACAGACGCACATAAACCACACGCCACACATTTCGTTTCATCGAGCGTCGTCGGCGCGTTGTCGTTGAATGCAATCGCATCGGTCGGGCACGCGCGACATTCGGCACACGCGCGTGCCTTGTGTTTCAAATTCAAACAGCGCGTCGCATCCAGACGAATCGGTGTTTGATTCGTCGTGTTGAATAATTTTTCGAGTGTGTCCAGGTTCATCACGCGTTTAGAATAACTTGCGCGCGTCGTGATTCGGTCTAAAACCCGTCCAAATCCGGCGATACAAATCAAAACGCCCACCCGGCAGAGTGAGCGTGAACATTTTACGCGGGTTCCAGTGCGCGATTGATCATTGCTTCGGCGCTCGCAAAATCCACGCCAAAATGCTTGTCCTTGCCATTGACGACGACTGCCGGATATTTGCGCAAACCATAACGCACCGTCTTGAGCAAACCTTCGAACGAGGTCGCGTCAATCACCTTGAACACAACTCGTCCGCCGAATCGTTCGACCGCACCCAGCACCCAATCGGAAAGCGCGCGATATTCCGTCATCAATTCCGGCGGGATGGAGGTTTCGAGCGCGTCGGCGTGAAATTGCTTGACGCCCTCAGATTGAGCGGCGTTCCACACAAATTCACAATGCTTGCAATGAAAATATTGCGTTGGCGCGTACGCGATAACTTCGACCATTAACGGTTGCATCTTGCCTCCTAATCCGTTGTGCGCGCGATTCTAATGCGATTTTTTGTCGGCGTCAATGCCCCCTCGCCAACGCGCAAGGTTTGTCGCGCATTCGGTTTCCGTTTATAATTCAAGCGATGAATACAGAATCGTCCCCGGCATCCACGATACAGTCCGTACCCTGGGGCATCCGCGAATTGATCTATGCCGCGCTGTTTGCGGTTGGCGGCATCGTCGCGCTCAACTTGCTGGTGCTCGCCGCAAGTTTTATTTTGCAAATCCCGATCAAGTTGGACGGCGTCTGGTTGGGAATTTTTCTGATCGCACAAAGCGCGATTTTTATCGGCGCGGTGTGGTGGTTTGGTATCGCGCGATTTCACATTGGCTGGGACGCGTTGGGGTGGCGACGGTTCAACGCGCTCATCGGTTGCGCGACGAGTGCCGGCGCATTGATCGTATCGTACGGGGTAAATTTTTGCTATGCCATCTTTATGCTCGCGCTCGGCATCAAGTTGTCGCCGCAAGATGTGATGTTACGTTTCGATACGACCGGGTTCGGCGTGGTGATTTCATTCGCGCTCGCCGCCGGTCTTGTCCCGGTGGTCGAAGAAACTTTTTTCCGCGGTTTTGTGTACGCCGGTTTGCGCGGACGACTCGGCGCGCGTTATGCCATGATCCTCAGCGCGATTATTTTTGCGGTTCTGCATTTCAGTCTCGACCGCTTGCTCCCGATCATCGTCCTGGGCTGGGTGCTCGCGTGGCTGTATGAACGCACCGGTTCCATTGTGCCCGGCGTAATTCTGCACGCGACGAACAATGCAATTGCGCTCACCGTTTATTTGCTTGCCAAATCGCTCGGCGTACCTTTACCTTGATGGAGGTGTCTGATCAAACTCTTTTTGAAAATCCTGGCACTCGTGCTGGCGCTCGTCACATTCGCCTGGTTGCTCGCCGAGCGCGGACGCTTGATGTTGCCCTCGACTTTGAAAATGTTGCGCGCGAGCGGCTGGCGCAAATTGCGCGACGGAACTTTTTTGCACTCGTACGTGTACGGCTTGTTCACCAAAGAATACATCGGTTATGGTTTGAAAAATGTCTTGCCCAAAATGGACGCGGCGGCGCGCCAATCTTCCGCCGACCATTATCACGGCAAGGTTCTGCCCACGGCGCTCGCCGAGGCGTTGGTCACGCACGAGCACAACATTGACTTGCCCAACCTTGAACAAGTGATCCCGTACCCGGTCGCGCGCACACTCGTGCTCGATGGTTCACCGGACATTGCCGTGTTCGATTGCCCGTGCCGCGCGACGCGCGAAAATCCCTGCCAGCCGACCCAGGTTTGCATGATCGTCGGTCAGCCGTTTGTGGATTTCATCGCCGAACATCATCCGACGAAAACACGGCGCATCACATCAGGTGAAGCCGTTGAAATTTTGCGCGCCGAGCACGAACGCGGGCATATTCACACGGCGTATTTCAAAGATGCGATGCTCGAACGTTTTTACGCGATTTGCAACTGTTGCAAATGTTGTTGCGGCGGCATCGAGTCTATGGTCAAGCACGGCGTGCCGATGATTGCATCGTCCGGGTACGTCGCGCAAGTGGACGAGTCGCAATGCGCGGCGTGCGGCGATTGCGTCGAGGCGTGCCCGTTCGATGCGTTATCGCTCGACGGCTTTGCAAATGTAGACTGGGGCAAGTGTATGGGGTGCGGTGTGTGCGAGGGACAATGCCAGGTCGGCGGCATCACGCTTGTGCGTGATGAACGCAAAGGCGTCCCGCTCGATGTGCGCGCGTTAGCGGGGTGACGATGAAATTGCTCGACCGCTTTTTGAAACCCAATCCGCAAGCGCGTGAAGATGAAATCGTGAATGCGGCGATGATGCTCTCGCTCGAATGGGGCGAGCATTTTCACAAGCCCATTCAGGATCGCTTGCTCAAACAATTTCCCGATCTGCCACGCGAGCGCGCGGATGAATTGGACCAATTTTGTCGCGCCGTGCAATCATTTGCGTTCGGGCTGTACTATGAGCAAATAGCAAACGGCAACGATAGCGGCGCGGGCGTGCAAAGCAAAATCAAAAAGCGTTATCCATTTTTGGATCAAGCCAACTTGAATCGTTTAGAAACACAAGGGCTGTACTATGCCCACAAGTAAATCGCAATTGGGAGTTTCACATGTTCGATTCACTTAAACGTCCCGTCGGTTGGATTTTATTGGTCGGCGACCTGCTCGCACTTGCGCTGTTCGTGTTTGTCGGTCAGCGTAATCACGAAACCGTCGGCGCAAACGCCTTGCTCGGCATCGCGCAAACGACCTTGCCTTTTATCGCGCCCTGGATTATTTGCGCGGCAATTTTTGGCGCGTATCGCGTGGATTCGCGCGAACGCATGACGCGTTTTCTCGCGCGCTCGCTCAATGCGTGGCTCGTCGCCATTCCGTTTGCGCTCGTCTGGCGCGCATTCATACTCAACAGTCCGACAATTCAAACCATGTTTGTCATCACCGCGGCGGGGTTCGGCGGATTGTTTTTGCTCGGCTGGCGCGCCTTGTTCATGCTCTCACGTCAATCAGCGCGCGCGTGAGGTTCACATGAAAAATTATTTTCTCATCACGTTGATTGCGCTGGCGGGCGTCCTCGTTGCATGTAACACTGACACGCCCGCCGCGACACGGACAGCGAATCCATCAACGTCCGCCAGCGCGCCGGTCGCCACAGCCAAAGGCGATGTGAACAAGGGCAAAGCTAAATTCAACGCCAGCTGTATCTCGTGTCACGGCGCCGAAGGCAAAGGCATTACCAGTTTAGCGCCCTCACTGCAAACCAGTGCGTTCCTCAAATCGCAAACGGACGAACAGTTGATCGCATTCATCAAAAAAGGACGCGACAAGAACGACCCAGTCAACACAACCAAGATTGCGATGCCGCCCAAAGGCGGCGACCCCTCGCTCACCGACTCGGACCTGACCGACATTGTCGCGTACATGCGCACACTGCAAAAATGACCGATGCCAAAACAAAAAAATGCCCGCCCGGTTTTTCCGGGTGGGCATTTTTGTTCAACCGAGTCAATGTTAGCGTTCGAGCAAGTATGGCACGAGCACAACCGCGACGTTCGGGTGTCGCTCGAACGTGTCGCGCAAACGCGAGGCGGTACGATTGTGCAAAAATCCTTCCCACCATCGCGCCGTGATAAATTCCGGCAGGACGATGGTCACGAACGCATCCTCGCTTTGGCTGTGCACCGCATCAATGTACTTGAGCAAGGGACGCACAAACGCTCGGTACGGTGATTCAAGAATAATGAATTTTGTATCGGGCGCATACTTGGCGATTTTGAGTTTGATTTTTTCTGCGCGCTCTTCATTCGTCGAAACGTGGACGACGACCGGTTCCTTGGAAATCGTTCGCGCGTACGCAATCGCACGCAGAGAAGCATACGTCAAATCGTCAATCGGCACGAGCACAAGTTGATTGATGGTCGCGGGCATCGTTTGCCCGGGCACAATACGCAATTGGTCTGCCACACGCACATAGTGGCGATGGATGAGTTCGAGAACAACCACGACCACCGGAATCAACAGGATGACAACCCACGCGCCTTCGGTGAATTTGGTGAGCGCAACGATGACGAGGATGATCGTCGTCAACACCGCGCCGACGCCGTTGATCGCAAGACTGGTGTGCCAGTTGGGTCCACGCAAACGCCACCAGTGAATCACCATACCCGCGTTCGACAATGAAAAGGACAAGAACACGCCGACGGCGTAGAGGTGAATCAAACTATCTACGTTGCCCTTGAACACGATGACGAGGAATGCCGCCATCGCGCCCAGCGCAAAAATGCCGGTCGTGAACGCCAAACGGTCGCCGCGAAACAGAAATTGGTGTGGCAAGAAATTATCGCGCGCGAGCACGGACGCCAATTGCGGAAAGCCGGTGAATGCCGTGTTCGCCGCCACGACGAGAATGCTCATCGTCGTAATCTGAAAGAAATAGTACATCAGGTTAGTGCCAAACACGGCACGCGCGATTTGCGAAATGATCGTTTCTTCGCCGGGCACCAAACCCATGTGCGTCGCCAGATACGACACGCCGAGAAAGAACACGCCGAGCACGGTCGCCATCACGGTCAACGTCGTAGAAGCGTTGCGCGATTCCGGTTTTTCGAACGAGGGTACGCCGTTCGAAATTGCTTCCGTGCCACTCATCGCCACAGCGCCCGCCGAGAACGCGCGCAGAACCAACCACAAGCTCACCGGTTCTTTGATTTGCAAAATCGGCGGCGCTTCGACCGGCGCCAAATTGCCGGTCAATGCTTTGACGACGCCGACGATAATCATGACCGCCAAACTAATGATGAACAAATAAGTCGGCACAGCAAAGATACTGCCCGACTCGCGAATACCGCGCAGGTTGCCCAACGTAATCAACCCGATAAAGAACAAACTCAACAAGACGTTCAAGTTAAAGAACGGCGGCAACATGGTATCGAGCGCTTCAATCTGATACTCGTACCCGGATGCGATGAGCGCCGACAAGACCGCCGCCGACCCGGCGACAATCGAAACCGCGACGGTGAGCACATAATCAATCATCAACGATGCCGCCGCAATCAAGCCGGGTAGTTGTCCCAGGTTTTCGCGGCTGACGTTATACGAGCCGCCGCCGTGCGGATAGGCGTACACCGTTTGCCGATACGAAAACGCGACAATCGAAAGAATCACTGCAATCGCAAATGCCGTATAAAACGAAATCCCCATCGCCGCATTGCCCGCGACGACCAAAATCATCAACGAAGCTTCGGTCGCGTACGCCGACGACGAAATCGCGTCCGAGCCAAACACGGCGAGCGCTTTTAATTTGCTCAGGCGTTGATGCGCTTCTTCCGCCGATTCGAGGCGCGCGCCGACAATCACGCGCTTGAGCGCGCGATATCCGCGTTCGAATGCGCTCGTCGGCACATCCGATTCAGCGGTCGCGACAAAGTGTCCCGGACCCACGCGGCGAAACACGCGGTCGTGCGTGCGCACCTTGTGCACATAGATATCGCCCGGTCGTTTGCCGTGTTTGATTTGCGACACACTCAAATCGGGATTGAGTTTGGGATGACCAGGTTCGCCATCCGGTTTAGGTTGCTCTGATGCCATACTCCTCCTTGTTCAACAATGCCACTAGCGCCAAAGAAAAAGACCCCGACCGGGGAATCCCAATCAGGGCATGGCTGATGACTGTGGCGGGTCGCCATGGACAATTGAAATTCTATACCGGTTGCAGGGCTTTGTCAATTGCATTTGGACGCAAAAAATGACCCGAACGGATAGCGTTTGACCCGAGTGCTTGCCAGTGCTATACTCGCAACACATTCGAGTTGGGAGCACGGATGCCATTCGTAACGGTTCACGGCACAGATTTATTTTACGCACACAGCGGCACACACGGCGTGCCGGTTATTTTTGTGCATGGGTCGGGAAGCAATCACTTGATCTGGGGCAATCAACTGCGCGCAGTCGGCGCGGTGGCGCGTGCCATCGCGCTCGATTCACCCGGGCACGGTCGGTCGAGTGGCACCGGGCACACCTCCGTCGAAGCGTACCGCGATGTGATTCTCGGCGTGATGGACACGCTCGCCTTTGAACGCGCCATCGTCGTCGGACATTCGCTCGGCGGCGCAATCACGCAGACACTTGCACTCTCGCATCCCGACCGCGTCGCCGGGATGGGTCTCGTCGGTACCGGCGCGCGTTTGCGCGTTCTGCCCAACATTCTCGATGGCATCCTCAACGATTTTGAAAACACGGCACACTTTGTCACCGTGAATTGTTTTGGCACAACGCCTGACCCGGTTTTGCTCGAACGTTCGCTCGCCGAATTTCGCGCGTGCCCAGGCAAGGTGACGCACGGCGATTACACCGCATGCAACGGGTTCGACGTAATGCATCGCATCGCCGAAATTCGTGTGCCTACGCTTGCAATTTGCGGAACGGCGGACAAGATGACGCCGCCCAAGTACTCGGAATATCTCGTTGCCAAAATTCCCGGCGCGCGGCTCGTGCTCATTGAACGTGCCGGGCATTACGTGATGCTCGAACAACCGGACGCAGTGAACCAAGCGCTCGTAGATTTCGTAAAGACAATTGGAAATTAGAAATTAAAAGTTGGAGGTTGGAACTTGCGGTTGAAATCCAACCTCTAACTGGCAACTTGAAGGAACCAAATGAAACTATCTAAACGGACTGCGATTCTCCTCGCTGGGTTGGCGATTGTGATTTTAATTGGCGCGGTTGTTGGGGTGATGCAGATGAACGCCTCGCGCGCGGCAAGCATCAACGCGTTCGACACCGTGACCGTGCGCCGCGATACACTCGTCGCCACCGTCAACGCGACCGGCGCACTCGGTCCTCTGCGCGAGGCGCAACTCGCGTTCAGCGCCACCGGTCCGCTCGCACAGTTGAACGTCAAGCAAGGCGACCTGGTTCAAACGGGTCAAGTGCTCGCCAAGCTCGACACGCGTTCGCTCGATTTACAACTCGTGCAAGCCGAAGCGAACCTGACCGCCGCGCAAGCGAAACTCGACCAACTCAAAACGCCATCGCCCGCCGATGTTGCCGCCGCGCAAGCCGCAGTCACTTCGGCTGAAGCAGGGCTCGCCCAGTTGAAAAATCCGTCGCCGAACGATTTACTCGCGGCAAAAGCAGATGTGGACAAAGCCGCCGCCGCCGTCGCGCGCGCCCAAGCCGATTACGACCGCATCGGCGGCGCGAGCAATTCGTTCATCGCGATGACGCCACAATCCTTGGCTCTGCAACAAGCGACACTCGATTATCAAAAAGCAACCGCGCTGTTCAATTCAAAATTCAGCCCGACCGATAGTCAACTCAAGCAAGCGCAAGCATCGCTCGAACAAGCGCGCGCGAATTTGTCACGGCTGACGAGTCCAAGCGCGAACGATGTCAAGGGCGCGCAAGCCGCCGTTGACCAATCGCGCGCCGCACGCGACCTGGCGCAAGCGCGTGTGGACGATGCGATCATTCGCGCGCCGTTCGCCGGTTTGGTCACGCGCGTTGACCTCGACCTGGGTTCGTTCGTGACTGCCGGACGCGCCATCATCGTCGTCGCGGACACCGCCACCTTGCAAGTGAAGCTGAACATTGACGAGACGGACATTGCACGTGTGCAAAACGGACAAGACGTGACGATTGGCTTGGACGCGTACCCGGACGCGACCTTGAACGCGCGCGTGAGTGACGTGGCTTCGACCGCGACAACGGTACAGGGCGTGGTCAACTATGTCGTCACCGTTTCGATCAACCCGGGCAACGTGCCGGTGAAAATCGGCATGACGGCGAACGCGAACATTGTCGTCGCGCGCAAAGAAAATGTTTTGCTCGTGCCCAATCGCGCCGTGCGTGCAACCAGTTCAAAACGTTTTGCGACGATTCAAAAAGCGGACGGGACAACCCAAGAGATCGAAGTGAAACTGGGAATGGCAAACGATTTGGAAACCGAAGTGCTGGGTGGGTTGAACGAAGGGCAAACGCTCGTCGTGTCGTTCACCCAACAAAATCCGTTTGGCGGCGGACCGTTCGGCGGCTCGCGATAGAAATGTCTGGGACGCGGATCGCTTCGCGCGCAGACAAACGCGGACAGTTTTGTTTCAGCGCATTCGAGTCCCAGTAAATCACAAAACAAATCTCTGCTCTCTGTGTGCTCTGTGGCTAATAAATATGAACCTCTTTGAAAGTATTCGCGTTTCGTTTCGCGCGCTCAGCGCAAATAAATTACGTTCGATTCTCACGATGCTCGGCATCATCATCGGCGTCGGCGCGGTCATCGCTCTGCTCGCAGTTGGACAGGGCGCGGGCGCGGCTATCACGCAACAAGTCCAAGGCATCGGCTCGAATCTCGTTTTCGTTTTTCCGGGTCAGGTGCGTCAGGGTGGCGTGCCCACCGGCGCATCCAACCTTACGCTCGCGGACGCGGAAGCGCTCGACGATACCGTGTGTTGCCCCGACATCGCCGGCGTTGCGCCGGCGTACAATCGCACGGTGCAAGCGACGGCGGGAAGCAATAATACCAACACCCAGGTTTCTGGCGTGACGCCCACGTTCGAGCGCGTCCGCAATTTTCGCGCCGCGCGCGGTCGCTTTATTGACGAGCGCGACCTGGATGCGGTGGCGCGGGTCGCCGTGCTCGGCTCAGACACAGCGAAAGCGTTATTTCCAAATTCCGACCCCATCGGTCAGCCGATCAAAATCAATCGCGTGCCGTTCAAAGTGATTGGCGTGATGGAAGCTAAAGGTGGCACATCGTTTTTCGGCGGCAATCAGGACGACGTGATTTTTGTGCCGATCACAACCGCGCAACAACGTCTGTTCGGAAGTTCGGCGCAGACCGCACAGGGCGCGCCGCGCGTGAGCGCAATTCTGATTCAGGCGGCGAGCGACAAGCAGTTGAATTCCGCAATGGCGCAGATCACCCAGGTTTTGCGACGACGCCACAAGATTGTGTATCAACAAGACGATTTCACGGTACTCTCGCAAAAAGATATTCTCGGCGCGCTCGCACAGATCACCGACATCCTCACGATTTTCCTCGCGTCCATCGCCGCGATCTCTCTGCTCGTCGGCGGCATTGGGATTATGAATATTATGCTCGTCTCGGTCACCGAGCGCACGCGCGAGATTGGCATTCGCAAAGCGGTCGGCGCGAAACGGCGCGACATTATGTTGCAATTTTTGATTGAAGCGGTGGTGATGAGCGTGACCGGCGGAAGCATCGGCATTTTATTCGGCGTCGGCATCGGCGCGTTGGTCAACTTGACCGGCTTGATTACCACCGTCATCTCACCGGCATCGGTCACACTCGCGGTTGGCTTTTCCGTCGCGGTCGGATTGTTCTTTGGCTTGTATCCTGCCGCGCGCGCGGCAAGTTTGCATCCAATTGATGCATTGAGGTATGAGTAAGTGCGATAGTGCGTTAGTTTGCTGGTTGGTCAGTTGAGTGGGGTGAACTAACCAACTACCAAACCATCCAACTATGAACATCCACACTCTTTTTACCGGCGTCGCTAACACGCACATCATCGAAACCTCGCATGGCGTCATCATCGTTGACGCGGGGATGCCGCATCAAGCGCGACGCATTCTCGGCAAGGTGCGCGCACTCGGTCATTCCGAAAAAGATGTGCGCTTGATTTTTGTCACGCACGGACACATTGACCACGCCGGGAGCGCGGTCGCGCTCAAGCGTTTGACCGGCGCGCCAATTGCATTGCATCGCGACGATATGCCGCTCGTTGCCACGCCGAGTTTGAAAATTCCGCCGGGGCGCAATCGGTTTATCCAATTCACCAAACACGTGATGGACACGTTCGGCTGGATCGCGCCCCTCGAAACATTTGCGCCCGACGTGATTCTCGACGACGGACAATCTTTGCGCGAGTTTGGACTCGATGCGCGCGTCGTCCACACGCCGGGACACACGGCGGGTTCGGTGACAATCGCGTGCGACGATGGCACGGCGTTTGTCGGCGACGCGATTTTGAATTTGGTGCGCATCTCGTTTCCACTCTACTGGGACGACCCGGCAACGGCGTTCGACAGCGCGCACAAAATTCGCGCACTCGATTCGCGCGTGTTGTACTCGGGACACGGGCGTCCGTTCAGTGCGGCGGAGTTGGACGAGTTTGTTGCGCGAAGAATGCGACGTGAGGCGTGAGGCGTGTTCCGTTTGCCACGCACCACGCCCCACGTTTCGCGTTTCGCGTTTTCCGCTTTACGCTTTACGTTTACGGAGCCAAATGTCACTCACTGAAAAAACGATTGTCATCACCGGCAGTTCGCGCGGACTAGGCAAGGCGCTCGCGATTGAATTTCAAAACGCCGGCGCGCGCGTCGTCGTTTCCTCGCGCGATGTGAACGCGGCGCAACGTGCGCTTGCCGAGTTGCCGCGTCCGAATGATGCGCTTGCGCTCGCGTGCGATGTGCGCGACCTGAATCAAGTCCGCGCGCTCGCCGACGCCGCTGTGCAAAAATTCGGCGCGCTCGATGTGTGGGTCAACAACGCCGGGTATTCGCATCCGTACGGCAAACTGCGCGAGATTGATTCAGTCGCATGGCGCGAATCGTTCGAGACGAATCTGTTCGGCACGTATCACGGTTGCCGCGTCGCGCTCGATGCGATGGTTCCACGCGGACAGGGACAAATCATCAACATCCTGGGCGCGGGCGCATTCAAAGCCGCGCCGAACCAATCGGGCTACGGCACATCAAAAACCGCGATTGCGCGCTTGACCGAAACGCTCGCGCTCGAATACGACGACACGGGCATCAAGATTTTTTCGGTGCAACCAGGAATGATTTGGACCGAGATGTTGACGAACGCGCAAGGTGTGGACAATCCCAGACTGCGCGCGCGTTTCGAGTGGGCAATGCGCGTGTTCGGCAATCCGCCGGAAATTCCGGCGCGCTACATCGTGCGCCGCGCGCAAGAGGGCGCGTTGAACGGGCACGTGTATCGCGTCGTCACCACGCAGATGTACTTGCCGCGTTTGATCGGCGAAATTTTTGGCGCGGGCAATCAAAATCCGCGACCCTGGGAAACAAGATAACGTGACACAAAGCCCCAACCTTTCTCCAACCACCAATCGCTTTTTGCAGGTCGCCGCATTCGTGACCATCGCCGGCGTGGCGATTGTGGCTTTTGCAACCGAAGCCGAATCACCCTCGCTCGCGCATCTCCTCATCATCGCAGGATTGTTGGTCCTGTTTACACTGGTTCAACTTCCACTCGTGCGCGGCGTTTTCGAGTCGCTTGCGCGTCAACGATTTTTGCTTGCTGGCGCGGTTGTGTTGGCGCTGGGCTTGATCTGGGTGTGGCCCGATAATGCCGCGCCGATTCTGCTCTTTGTGCCCATCGCGCAAATTTTTTTGTATCTCAATTTGCGCGAAGCGTTGGCGTGGACGCTCGCGTGCACACTTCTATTAATGTTGCCGTTTGCCGTTTTCGTTGGCATCTCAACCGCGTTGGTAATGGCGCTCGTCTTTGGCGGCGGATTTATTTTCTTTGGCGCGGTCACGACCTCGTTTCGTTCTGAGCAAGCCGCGCGCGCGAAAAGCGATCAATTACTGCAAGAACTCGAAACCGCGCACGCGCAACTGCGCGAGTATGCCGCGCGTGTCCAGGAACTCGCCGTCGCCGAGGAACGCAGTCGCATCGCGCGCGAGATTCACGATTCGCTCGGACATCACCTGACCTTGCTCAGCGTGCAACTGCAAGCCGCGTCGAAACTCGTCGAGCGCGAGCCGGTGCGTGCCGCGAGCGAAATCGAAAAAGCGCGCGCCGTGGTTGCCG
This sequence comes from uncultured Anaerolineaceae bacterium, assembly GCA_964586085.1. Classification (GTDB taxonomy): domain Bacteria; phylum Chloroflexota; class Anaerolineae; order UBA4142; family UBA4142; genus JACRBM01. Next base: position 15,504 of record CAZPIR010000001.1, read on the forward strand.
ATGCTCTGCAAGCCGTGCGCCAATCGGTCAGCACACTGCGCGCGACCTCGTTCCAGGAGTTGCGCGCGAGTGATGCGCTCGCGCGATTGACCCAGGAATTTCGCGACGCGACCGGCATCCAAGTCAACCCCGATCTCGAATGCGCGCACACGCTCGAGGCGG
>CAZPIR010000001.1:15675-61291 GCA_964586085.1 uncultured Anaerolineaceae bacterium
CCAAGAAGGCCCCGGAGCAAGAGGGGGTGACGCCGTGAGCGCCCGCCCCCGCTCGAACGTGTGCGCCCCCTACGACCGGTGGCGCGGCACCTGGCAGGAGCTCGCCGACGCGACCGGCATCCCGGTTAACCTCGCTCTCGAATCTGCGCCCACGCTCGATGCGTTGCCCGCCGCGCACACGCTCACACTGTATCGCGCCGCGCAGGAAGGGTTGACGAACGCGCACAAGCACGCACACGCGACGCGCGTGGACATCGCGATTGATTTTTCGAGCGAACGGGTTACTTTGCGCGTCACCGACAACGGCACCGGACGCGACGACTCGACCACCTCCAGCGGATTTGGTTTGCTCGGTCTGCGCGAGCGCGTCGAACTACTCGACGGTGAACTATCCACGCAAAATCGCGCCGAGGGCGGATTTGAACTGCGCGTCGAATTGCCAGTAAAAACAAGTTCGTAATTCAAAATTCAAAACTCTGACTCGTGGATTTTCACAATGCCTGACATTCGCGTTCTCATCGTGGACGACCAAACCTTGATGCGTCAAGGATTGCAAACTTTACTCGAAATGCAAGACGACATTCGTATCGTCGGACAAGCCGGCGATGGCGTGGAAGCGCTCGCGCAAGCGGACGCGCTCAAACCGGATGTCGTGTTGATGGATGTGCGAATGCCACGCATGGATGGCGTGGAAGCGACGCGGCAAATCCGTGCGCGCTTGCCCGCGACCCAGGTCATCATCCTCACGACGTTCGACGACGACGAGTACGTGTTCGAGGGTTTGCGCGCCGGCGCGATGGGCTACTTGCTCAAAGACGTGTCCGCCGAAACCATCGCGGACGCAATTCGGCGCGTCGCGCGCGGCGAGGCGTTGATTCAACCCAGCATCGCACGCAAAGTCGTCGCGGAATTTACGCGGCTCGGCACGCCGACCAATCGCCCGCAACTCCAAGCGCAACCCAGTTCGCCCGATGCACTAAGCGAACGCGAGATGGAAATTTTGCGCTTGCTCGCGCAGGGCTTGTCCAATCGCGAAATCGCGGACAAATTATTCATCACCGAAGGCACCGTCAAGAATCACGTCTCAAATATTCTCGCCAAGCTCGGCGTGCGTGACCGCACGCAAGCCGTGTTGAAGGCAAAAGAAAATGGATGGGTGTGATTGTAAGGGCGAAGCATTTTTTATAGTTCAAAAATGCTTCGCCCCTACAACAATATGACTATAGTCATACTCCGCCGCGCAAATGCGCGGCTTTTTTTATGCCCGCGAATATGACCTAGGTGCGATGTGCAGGCGACTACTCTGCGATAAAATCGCCGTGAAAATAAATTGCAAAGAGGTCACACGTGGAATTGAAAAATAAATTGATGTTGATTACCGGCGCGTCGAGCGGCATCGGCGCGGCAACAGCCATCCTCGCGGCGAATGCGGGCGCGGATGTGATTTTGCTCGCACGCGATCAAGCTCGCCTGGAAAAAATCGCGGCGCAAATTCGCGCGAGCCAACGCCGCGCGTACGTGTACTCGATTGACCTCACCGACGCGCCAGCCGTCGAATTGGTCGCGCAAAAAATCATCGCCGAGGTCGGCGTGCCCGATGTGATTTTCAACAATGCCGGCGCAGGCAAATGGCAGTTCATCGAAGAGACGAGCGCGCAAGATGCCGTGACGATGATGGCGAGTCCGTACTTTGCCGCGTTTTTTCTCACACGCCAGTTTTTACCGGCACTGCTCAAACGCAACAGCGGTCACATCGTCAACATGACCTCGCTTGCCGGACACATGGCTTGGCCCGGCGCAACCGCGTACACTGCCGCGCGTTGGGCGATGCGCGGATTCACCGAAGCATTGCGCGCCGATCTCGCCGGCACAAACATTCACGTCACACTCGCCACGTTCGCCAAAATTTCCAGCGACTACTGGGATCACAATCCAGAGAGCGAAGCGCGCGTGCCCAAAGCGCAAGCCAGCATTCCGGTGCTCACGCCGGAACAAGCCGCCGCCGAAATTATTCGCGGCATCCAAAACAATCGCGAAGAAATCGTCGCGCCGTTCATGTTGAAAACCATTTTGGTTTTGAACACCCTCTTTCCGAAAATCAATCGTCAGGCGATATATTCGAGCGGCTATCAACGCAACGCCGCATAATCCGTTTTACGCAATTTCACAACGAAAGGGAAAAACATCATGTCACAAAAAATTTTAGTCGTCGGTGGTACGGGCAAACTCGGCGAGCCGGTCGCGCGTCAATTGCGCGCCGACGGTTACGCGGTGCGCGTGTTCACTCGCAATCTAGCGCAGGCGCGCGCAACATTCGGCGCCGAGTACGAAATCGTCGTCGGCGATGTCGAGGATGTGCGTTCACTGCAAACGGCAATGCAAGGTTGCTTTGGCGTCCACATCAACCTTGATGGGCACGGCGATTTCGACCTGGAACGGCGCGGCGTGGAAAACATTGCGCGCGCCGCCAAACAGACCCAGGTCGAGCGCATCACGTACCTCTCCGGCGCGAGCGTCGTCGCCGAAAATACATGGTTCGCCGGCACACGCGCCAAGTTGCAAGCCGAAACCGCTCTGCGCGAATCGGGCGTGCCGTACACAATTTTCAAAGCGACGTTTTTCATGGAATCGTTGCCACGGTACGTGCAAGGCAAACGCGCCAGCGTGATTGGCAAACAACCGTCGCCCTGGCACTGGGTCGCCGCGAACGATTACGCGCGAATGGTTTCAAAAGCGTATGCCACACCTGCCGCCGCGAACAAGCAATTTTACATCTACGGACCCGACGCGTACACGATGCGTCAAGCGCTCGAAAAATATTGCGCGCTGGCACAACCCGGCGTCGCCGTCGGCGATTTGCCGCTGTGGATGGCGGGCTTGATTGCGCGCACGAGCGGCGCAAAAGAATTGCGCGCACAACTCCCATTCTTTGAATACACCGGGCGCATTCACGAAACCGGCGATTGCCGAGAAGCCAATCAAATCCTGGGTGCACCGACGACGACGTTGGAACAGTGGGCGCAATCGCAAATGTGACCTGCAATATGCCGAATGGCACATGCCAACATGACCTCGTATAAAGTATGCTAACTTCAAAGAAACCAAAGGAGTAACCCTATGAAAAAAACATCTCGCCGCATCTCCGGCACCGCCTGGATTTTCATCGCCTTCATTCCCTGGATCGCGTACTGGGTTTTGTCCGGACCAAATTTGACTATCCCGGGCATTCTCGCCGCGCTCGTCGTTTCGCTTGCGATCAATGGCTATCGCTTGCGCGAGGGCGGCATCAAATTGATGGACGCGGTCACGCTCGCGTTCTTTGCGCTTCACTTGATCTTTAATCTGGTTTTGCGAAATGATTTGTTCGATCGCTATGGCTCGGCGCTCGTCTATGTCGCGCTCGCAGGGATGGCGTGGGGTTCGCTCATTGCCCGCAGTCCGTTCACCTACCAGTACGCGCGCGATGATTGGCCTCGCGAGTTTTGGAATCAGCCGCTCTTTCGCCGCGTCAACGAAATCATCACAATCGTGTGGGGCGTGATTTTCACACTCGACCTTGCGCTCGCATTCGTCGCCATTGCCTTGCCCGATTACAAAATTCTCTTCGCCGCGATTCTGCCGAACGTCATGCTCGCACCCGGCATCGTGTTCTCGATTGTGTTTCCAAAATGGTACACGCGCCGCGATGTGGTGAAAACCATCGAGCAACAGACGCGCCCATTCGGTTGGGACGCGCCCGCCTTTCCGCCCGCGCCGCCGCTCGCCGCAAACGAGTACGACGCAATCATCATCGGCTCGGGGATGGGCGGCTTGACGACCGGCGCATTGCTCGCCAAACGCGGACTCAAAACACTCGTCGTCGAGCAAGCGCATTACGTCGGCGGCTTTTGCGCGGATTTTCGCCGCTTGCATCAACAGTACGTTTTCGATATGGGCGTCCACGACATTAGCGGATTCGGCGAACGCGGCACGATGCGCTGGCTGATGAAAACGCTCGACCTGGAATCGCGCGTGCAATTTCTGCGCATGAAGCAAAAGTACGTTTTCAACGACCTGGGCGTCACGCTGAACGTGCCCGACGATGCGAACGAATTCGCCGCGCAACTCGGCGAACTGTTTCCCGCCGAACGGGAACACGTGCGCGAATTTTTCGCCGAGATGCGTCACGTGTACGACGAACTGTACGCGTACGCCGAAGATGGCGCGCCCGTCACCGGCGTCCACGATCCCGACGAAAGAATGCGCTATCCGATCACGCATCCGCATCTCGTCCATTGGATGGACGCGCCGTTCAACACGATGCTCGATCATTACATCGGCGACGAGCGACTCAAAAAAGTGTTGCGTGCGCTCACCGCTTATCAAACCGACAAGGACCAAGAGTTATCTGTCCTGAATATGGTGCCGATCTTTGGTTATTATTTTGACGGTGGCTTTTATCCGCAAGGCGGATCGGGCGCATTGCCGCGCGCAGTCGCAGATGTGATTCGCGCGAACGGTGGCACAATTCTGCTCAAGCAGACGGTGGAAAAGATTTTGGTGGAGAACGGCACAGCACGCGGAATTAAATTGGCGGACGGACGCGAGTTTCGCGCGCGCGTCGTCATCTCGAACGCGGATGCGCGCAAAACCTTTCTCGATCTCGTCGGCGCGGAACATTTGCCGAAAAAATATCTCGACACGATCACCACTCTGCAACCAACCACTTCGTTCTTTGGCGTGTTCCTGGGTCTCGATTACGCGCCGCCGCTCGCGCCGCTCACCATGTATCGCGACGAAAACGGCAACGGGCTGGGTCTGATGTTACCGTCCCAGGTTGATTCGTCGCTCGCACCGAACGGACATCACGTCCTCACCATCTTTCGCTTGCTCTCGCAACCCGAAGCGGCAGAGTGGAAACGATCGGGCGCGGATTACAAAGCGCGGAAAAACGCAATGATGGAAGAAACGATCAGTAGGGCGGAAAAGATCGTCCCAGGTTTGCGCGCGCACATCGTCACGCGCGATGCGGCAACGCCGGCAACCGTGACGCGGTACACCTCGCATCCCGCCGGTGCGATTTACGGCTCGGCACGTGGCATGACCCGCCTGCCCAATCAAACGCCGATTCGCAACTTGTATCTCGTCGGCGCGAGCGCCACGCCGGGTGCCGGCGTCGAAGCGGTCACACTCTCTGGCATTGCCGTCGCTCATGCGGTTTGCCCGGAACGACTAGCGCGCCAGGTCAGGTTGGTGGCACCGCAACACTCGACCAAGCAGATGGTTTTCAAACCAGCGTAATTAAAAATGCCGCCGAAATTCTCCGGCGGCATTTTTAATTTGCAGAAAATTATCCGTTTGGCTCGCCCGGTGTTTTGGGTCCGCGCAGTACGGTTCTGATCAAGCCATCAAAGTACTCGATGACGTAATCGAGTTTAAAGCCGGCGAACACGGTCACGAGAAACAAGAGCGCCGAGCCTGCCGCAATGTCGCCGGGTTTTGCGCTCGCCGATGCGACGACGCCGGTGAACAAGAATGCCTGCGCGAAGAGATACAAGATCGCGCCGACCAGCGCACCGAAAAATGGCCGCACCATGTAATTGATGTTGAACGCCGGGTCGTAATCGCGATGTTGCAAGTACCACAGCAAATTGTACGCGCCACCCAGCACGCCGCCAATGCCGCCCCACGCAAGCACGCGCAAGAACGTAATCAACTCACTCGACACGGGCAAGCCAAACAAGGTGAGGTTTTGAATGAACGTGATGGCGAGCAAACCACCAAACACAAAGAGCATCAGCACTTGCCACGCCCACACACCCATCACCACCGGGCTTTTCGCCGCGCGAATACTCTTGACGCTACGCTTCAAGCGGGCGTCCACCGATTGCGCGAGATATTCCGCCGTCGCATAATCACGTTTGAGAAACGCATCGCGCGCATCGCGCAGAACAAGCATACACTCGCGCACGACCACCGGGCTGTCCGGCAAATCCATCTTGACGTCATCGTACAAACGATCGATGCGAAACGAGAGGTCGGCGGCAAATCGTTCATCCGAGCGTGGCGTGTATGCCGACGCTGGAATATCAAACGCGGTTTCGATGGGCGCCGGTTCGCTGGGCGGCGTAGACAAGGGCATTTCGATTTCGCTCGATGGCACTTCAAACATCGGCGCCGGAGCCGGCGTGTCAACCCGTGCCGATGGGAACGATGGCATCCAATCGGTTTCTTCTTGGGTTGTCACGTTTTCGACTGGCACGGGTGTGTGCGGAACAGGTTCGGGAAAATTTTCCTCAATCGGCGGCGGCGTAACGTTCGCTACCGGTTGCGGCGGTTCGACAATATAGTTTGGCGAGTTAGTCGCACCACTGTCACCAAACAGCGCATCCACCGGACGCGCAGGCACATCATTCTTCCGGTCGGGCATTGATTATTACCTCCGCGAGAGCGCGATAAGATTCTGCCGCATCGCCCGTGCGATCAATTTCCAAGATGGTGCGATGCGCGGCAGGGGCTTCGGCAAAACGCGTGCTCTCTTTGATTGCGACGGGAAGCACTTTGTTGGGATAGGTCGTGCGGACTTTTTCCAACACTTCGCGTGAGTGAACCCGTCGCGCGTTATACATGGTCGGCACGATGCCGACGAGACGCAATTTGGGATTGAGTCGGCGTTGCACACGCGCGACCACATCAATCAACGTGTCCAAGCCACGCATCGCGAGAAATTCGCATTGCAATGGCACGATAATTTCATCGGCGGCGGTCAACGCATTGACCGTTAGCAAGCCGAGACTGGGCGGACAATCGAGCAACACATAATCATAACGATCCCGCACCGTCGCGAGCGCATCGCGCAAAATAAACTCACGCCCCATCATCGCCACGAGTTGCAATTCTGCGCCGGCAAGGTCAATGTTCGACGGCACAATGTCGAGGTGCGGGCGCACGTGATGAGTGACCGCGGCAATTGGAATGCGCGTGTCGGTGAGAATCGAATAGAGTGTAAATTCGAGGTCGTATGCCGGCAAACCGAGACCAATCGAAAGCGCGCCTTGCGGATCCATATCGAGCAAAAGCGTGTAATGCCCTTTTTCCGCCAACGCCGCGCCGAGGTTGATGGTCGTCGTCGTTTTACCGACGCCGCCTTTTTGGTTTGTTACCGCGATAACGCGTCCCATAGTTTCCTTGTCGCGGCGGATTATACCACAGAACAAGTCAAAAAACACTTTGACTATTCACGACGCTCGTGCTACAATCTCGCGCCGAAAGGACATTATGAATTTTCTCCAAGCTTTCTTTGATCCCGCGCTTCGTTTTGAACGTGCTTATGCCGACCATCTCACCCGGCGTTATCGTTACATTTTGTGGCCCCTGGCTCGTGTTGACCTGACCCGTGATTGGATCGAGCCACGCGGTTTCCAAGCCGCGCTTGCACAAAACGATCGTCTCGTCATCACCGGCGCCGCCGGGATGGGCAAGACAACCGCGCTGGCGTATCTCGCCTTGGCGAACGGACAAGCGATTCTCGACGGCGATACGCTCGCAAGCATTCCGCTTTTTTTCAACGCGCGCGATCTTGCCGGCAATTTGCCGCGCATTCCCGATTTGCCGCGCGGTTTGAACCTGAGCGATGCACTAGCGGCGCAATGCCCGCGCATCTTTTTTGCGAACGTGTTCAACGCCGGGCGCGCAGTTGTTTTAATTGACGACGCCGACGCGCTGACCGCCGAGCAATTGCAAGCGTGGCTCAAAGATTTTACGAACGTACGCGTAATCGTGACCGCGCAAAAGCCCTTGCCCGGTTGGGCAGAATATCGTTTGCCCGGTTTTCGTGATGGCGATATTGAAACACTTGCGAAAAAGACGCTGGGCACGGATGCCTTTGTCCACTCACTCAAAGGCGTGCCGCGCGCGCTCACGACGAATCCGATGACGTTGACGATGCTCACGCGCATCTGGCGCGAGAGCGAACCTTTGCCCACACGTCGCGCCGCCATCTTTGACGAATACGCGCGCGTGATTCTCGGCGACCAGGACGAGATTGCAAAAACGCTCGAAGCGATTGCGCTCGCAATTCAACGCGGCAAGCCGGCATCGAACGAGTTCCTTTCGAAATCGCGCGGACTGTTGCGCGTCGCGAAAAATCGCACCGCCGATTTTGTGCACGATTTGTGGCAGGCGTACTTTGCCGCGCGTGCTCTGCGCGGTCAACCCGACCTGATGTCCATTCTCGAACATTTGCAAGACCCACTGTGGCAAGAGACCTTGTTGTTTTACGCCGGGCTGGGCGATGCCGATAATCTTGCAGACGCCGTACGTTCGCGCGGCGATGTGTATTTCACCGGGCGCATTCTCGCGCACGCGCGCCAAGCTCGCGCCGATTTGTACACTTCGGTCACGCACGAGTTGACCCAGTTCGCGTGGAACGGGGATGCGCGCGCGATTGCGGCGCTCTCGGAGATGAACAGCGAAACAGCGGTGGATGGATACGCGGCGAAACTCAAAGACAAGGATCCGGCAATTCGTACGCGCGCCGCGCAAGTGTTGGGACAGTTGCAGTTGGATCGCGGCATCGAGTATTTACTGCCGCAACTGCGCGATGTGAATGCGGACGTGCGCGATCAAGTGGTCGAAGCCCTGGGACGCGCGCGCACCGACCGGGTGATCGAGCCACTACTCGTTGCCCTGCGCGGCGATCCGCGCGCCGGACAAATTGACACGCGTTTGCGAGTTGCCGCCGCCAAAGCGCTCGGCGAAGTTGGCTCGGAACGTGCCGCCCCGGCGTTGATTGTAGATTTGCAAGTGGGCGAGCCGGAAGTGCGCGCGGTTGCCGCCGAGTCACTCAAACGCATCACCAGTCCGGTCATGCTCGAATCGTTACAGGGCATTGCCCAAACCGGCGACGAAGAAACGCAACGTTATGCCAAAGAAATTTTGGCGATTGTCAACGGAAGAGGTTAAGTATGGACGCCGCTCCACTCGCGCCTTGGCGCGACCTTTCGCTTGTGTGGTTTATTCTGTGGACGTTTATTTTTATGCTGATTCCGGGCGCCATCTTTTTCTACGCAGTCAAGGGAATACGCTGGCTCAATCGGCAAACGCGCCACGTGCTTTTGCAAGGACAAGTGTGGGCGCTACGCATTCAGCAAGGCGCGCACCAGGCATCCGACTCGATTGCCGAGGTGCCGATTCGCGCGCACAGCAACGCGACGCGCGCCCAGGTGACAGTACGCGGTGTGCTCGATTATTTACGAGGTGAAGAATGATGGAACCCCAAACGAATGCAGAGGAAATGTTGGCGCGTGTGAGTGAGGTCGCAAAAGAGATTCGCAAGAGCGATGCGTATCCGGCGATTATCGGCGGCATTGCCGGTGGCGTTGCCGGCGCATTGATGGCGGCGATGATCGCGAGCCGGGTTGCGCCGCGCTCTGCCGCACCGGCAAGCGAAGCGAGCGCGACCAAAACATCGCGTCCTGGGTTGTCGGCGCAAGACTTGATGCAGTTAGTGACTGTCATCGCCTCGCTCGCGCGCCAGGTTCAGGGATTTGTTCAGGAACAAAAGAAATAGTTCGTGAACGCGGACACTCCCCGTCAATTCAGTCAAGGTCATGCAAACAACAAGGGAGACCCCACCGGTCTCCCTTGTTTTTCCAACTAGTTTGCCTGTCAACGTGCTCGGGGTCTATCCTTGAACGAGGGGGGCGGATGCGCTCAGCACTTGTTTAACCATCGGGTGTTCCCGATTGAAAAACAGCAAGCGCAGAGTGCGCCCTTCCAAGTCGCGGACTTCATCGCGCAAAATACCACGTTCCTTAAATTTGGTCATCACCAGATCCACTTGCATCGGACTCAAATTCACTTGGCTGGTCGGTGAGAGTGCATGAGTCTTGACAAAAAGAAAGGTGAGATACGGGCGGGTGCGTTCCAAATAGTCAATCAGTTTGATCAAGTGACGTTCGATGTCGGAGATTTCATTAGTCTCGCTAGTCTCGCTTTCGAAGGGCAAAGTTGAATCAAGCACCGGCGTCGCGGGCGGCATTTCCAACGGCATCACGGCGACCCAATCCGGTTCGGCGATTGGGTCGGCGCTATCCGCCGAAGAGATCAGATCGTTCGACACACTGCCCGGCACACCGGCAATAATCACACGCTTGTTGAAACGATGACGCGCGCGCGCGACGACGCGAATGAAATCGCTGTCGCCGGTCATCAACATCAACGTCGTCACCGTCGGGCGGTCGAGCAGACAGTCAATAATGTCCATCAACATTGCCATATCCGACGACGACTTGTGCGCCACATCCGGACTACGACGCGCAATATCACGCGGCGTGATCCCTGCCACTTCGAGCTTGCGCCGGAAAAAATCCGGATGTTCTGTAAAATCAGCATACGCTACGGCTTGGGCGACTGGTCCGTACTTGCGCGCTTTTGCCATCAACAATTGCGGATCGGGTTCCCGACCAAAATTGTTTTTCAAACCATAGCGGACGTTCTCAAAGTCTATGAAGAGCGCCACTTCACCACTTTCTGCCATACTACCTCCTTGTTTTTTTAAACCTATTTCACCGAGGTTGTTTGACAGGCAAGCTATTTAGTTGGTAACGTACTCTAGTGATGGGCATTCTAATCCGAATGAGTGAATTTTGTCAATGGGCAATGTAATAGAAACATGGGGTCTCGGAGACACGGAAACACCAAGATGGCGGAACAGCCTATCGCCGCGTCGCCGTGCCGTCACATTAATTATAAAGATCGTCCAAGTTGTTGCGCTCCTCGTCGTGCTATACGCGCTCGCCGCGCCGCCGCCGATTCTGGTGACCCTGGGTGCGCCACAAACCGTCCGCACATCGAATCCGAAAATGGGCGTGCACACACGGCTGACCGATGAAGTCGAAGAGTGGAAGATCAAAAAGAATTTGGAAATGGTACGCGAGATGGGCGCGCCCTGGATCGTCGAATATTTTGCGTGGGGCTATATCGAGTTCGACGAGAACGAGTACGACTGGTCGCACGCCGATCAGGTGGTTGACCACGCGCGACAACAGGGCTTGACGGTGATTGCGCGACTGGGATTTGTGCCCTTGTGGGCACGTCCAAAAAATCCGATCACGAGTTATCTCGACGAAGTGCGCTATCCGCATTTCGCCAACTTCGTCCGCGAGTTTGTCGCGCATTTCAAAGGGCGCGTGCATCACATCATCATTTGGAACGAACCGAACGTCAATCTGGAATGGGGCTATCGTCCGGTTGACCCGGCCGGATACACGCGAATGTTGCGAGCCGTTTATCCGGCGGCGAAACAAGCCGACCCCGATATTCAAATCCTGGCTGGCGCGCTCGCGCCGAACCTTGCGCCGGTCGGCTCGGCGGATGCAATGAACGACCTGGATTATTTGCAACAGATGTACGACGCCGGCGCGCGCGATTATTTCGACGCGCTCTCTGCGCACGCGTACGGCTGGACGAGTCCGGCGGATGAAGCGCCCGCGCCCAATCGCGTGAATTTCCGGCGCACGGAATTATTGCGCGACATTATGATTCAGAATGGCGACGCGGCAAAACATATTTTGATTACCGAAGGTGGTTGGAACGATCATCCACGTTGGACGAAAGCGGTACATCCCGCCGAACGCATCCAGCACACGTTGCGCGCGTTTGACATTTGCCGTGACTGGGATTGGCTCGATGCATGCGCGTTGTGGGCATTCCGTTATCCGTTTCCTTCACAAACGTATCTCGATTATTTTTCGTTCGTCACGCCGGATTTTGACCCCAAGCCGATTTATTATGAAGTTCAAAAATATGCGCGATAGTCGCCAATCGCCCGTCGCCCGTCAACAGACAACAAGCACGCAAGCGCAGGTGTCACGTATCACGTTTTTACGTTGCGGCACTCTTCCCTTAACTATCCTTGCCTTGATTGCGTTGCTCATCCTGGCGTACGTGACCTGGTTTCCCAAGCCGCCGCCAAAACCGGATGCGGCGTGGGCGCGCATTCTCGAAGAAGGCGAGTTTCGCGTGGGGATGGATCCGTCGTTCCCGCCGTTCGAGTCGGAAGATGGACACGGCAATCTGAGCGGGCTGGACATTGCGCTCGCGAAGGAAATGGCGCGTGTGTGGTCGCAACAAAACAACACGACGATCAACGTCAATTTTGTCTACAACGGTTTCGACGGGCTGTACGATGCACTGCTCGCCGGACAGTACGATGTGATTTTGTCGGCTTTGCCGTACGACGCCAAGAAAACCCAGGATGTGCGATTTACCTTGGCGTACTATGATGGCGGTCCGCGTCTTATCGTGCGCGAAAGTGACGTGACGACAAAAACATACGCCGACCTGGAAGGCAAACGCATCGGCATCGAGCTGGGTTCGACCGGGGACAGTTTTGCGCGGCGTTGGCAGAGACGGCTCAAGTACGATTTGCAAATGTTCAACTCGCCAAGCGACGCGTTGCGCGCGCTGACCCTAGGTCAGGTGGACGCGGTGTTTACGGATTACATCGCGTTCAGCGATTTTATTCGCGAGACGCGCGGCATCAAAATCGTCGGCGAGCCGTTGGTCAACGAATTGACGGTGATGGCGGTGCGCAAAGACACGCCGGATTTGTACGCGCAAATCAATGCGGTGATTGCGGCGATGAAGCAGGATGGACGCCTGGAACAACTCGAACAAGAGTGGCTGGTCAAATAAAACGGGACGATGTTTGCATCGTCCCGTTGTTTTTTAGCGCGCGCCCAACTCTTGCAATTGCAATTCGGCTTGCTTGCGCATCGCCGGATCCTGGGTCAGTTCGAGCACCCGCTTTAAATCAGCAATGGCGTTTTCGCTGTCGCGGCGCACGGCACGCGCACTACCACGCGCGAATAACGCCGAAATCATTTTGGGGTTCAGGTCAAGCGCCTGCGAAAATTCGTCAATCGCCTGAAGCAAATTACCCATCTCGCCGTACAAAATGCCGCGATTGTAAAATGCTTCGGCAAAATCCGGTTTAAGTTCGACTGCCCGATCAAAATCGGCGAGTGCCGCGCTGAAATCGCCTTTCTCATCGAGAATCACGCCACGCTGGTTGTACGCTTCAGCGTAATCGCGTTTGTACAAGATCGCCTCGCTAAAGTCTGCAAATGCGCGTCCCCACGACCCAGCACGGCGATGCGCGAGTCCGCGTTGATAGTAAGCTTCGGCAAACCCAGGTTTGAGTTTGAGCGCCTGCGTGTAATCGGCAATGGCGCGCGTAGAGTCGCCTTGATCGAACGCGGCGCGTCCACGCGCAACATATCCTTCGGCGGTGTTGGGTTCAAACATGCTACACGCGGTCAGAACAAGCAAGACACACAAGCACACGTATCGCACCATCTTGTCCCTCCCCTAAACCCATCACATTTTTTACAAAACGTACAACACTTGATCGTGCCCGGTGAGTTCACGATACAACGCATCGAGTTGTTCGCGGCTCTGCGCGGTGAAGGTTGCCGTGACGGCAAGATACGAGCCGTTCTCGATTGGTCGGCACACAATGTCCGCATCGAGCAAATCGGGCGCATGACGCCGCACGATTTCGGTCACAGTCAATTCGAATGTGCCGCTGTGTTTGCCGATGGCTTTGATGGGAAACAACATCGGAAATTTCATTATGGGATCATCGAGACGGTTCAACGCAATGCTCCTGAATCGCGTCCGACGACGGATGAACGACGACAGACGCAGGAATGGGACAACGTATCTTCATCGGCAAATTTAACTTTTTCGCGCAGTGGAATATAATAAAGGGCGTTCTTGAGCATTCATCCAAAAGAGGAATTTGTATGCCCCTGCGATTTCTGCACATACCCAAAACTGCCGGCGCAACGTTTTAGGAAATTCTCAGACGCCAGTATCGCGGCAAAAGTCATTTCTTTTTCGACGGACATAGCGCCACCGATGTCGCCCGGTTTAATCGCTTGACCGATGTGGAAAAAAGCCAAGTCGAATTATTTATGGGACATGCCCCTATCGCAACCGGCGTGCCCGAAGCAGATAACGCCTCGATCATCACCTTTCTTAGAGACCCGATTAAACGCGTCAAGTCCTTTTGCCAACATGTGTCCGAAGGCAAGTCGCCTTATCTGGAAAAAGCGTACGCCCCCGACACATTCAATTTGGACCAATTCTTGGACAGCGGGAACACCGAGTTGGTGAATCTTCAGACCAAAATGTTAATCAATACCGGTGATAATGCTTCTTCAGCTTTATTGAACACCATGTCGCCAGACGAAGCTAGAGAGCGGGCTCTGGCAAATCTGTTTAATCGTGTATCGTATTTCGGTTTGACCGAGTTCTTTGACGCGAGCTTGATGATCTTTAGCCAAGCGTTGGCTTGGTCTACGCCGTTCTACTTTTCGATCAACCGCCCAGATACCGCTCACTTGATCGAATTCAAAGAGCATCATCTTCGTCGGATCGCCGAGCTGAATCAAATAGATATTCAAGTCTATAATACCGCGCAAGCCCATTTGATGACTATCGTGAACAGTCCCCAATTTGACAAGGCGCAGCTAGAGCGATTTCAATCTCGCAATGCCCTGCTCTCGCCCGCGATGCATCTGCAATATCTCGTCCACACTAGAGCAATTTCAATTCCGCAACGCCTTGCGCGCACCCGGTCGAAAACCGAAACACCTTGTCCGTGAACTCGCCGGCACCTGGGCACGATAATGCCTGCAAGTGCTTGCTCAAGATCAAACACTTGCATTCGTAAACCTACCCATCAGGGTCGCATGCTCGCAATGATCGGACGCAAGCCGTTGAAAAAAAACTCGACGGCAATCGCCATCACGATCAAACCCATAATCCGTAGTAAGATTTTATTCCCCGCACTCCCCAGCGCGTGCATCACCTGCCGCGCGCCAATCAAAAACACCAGGGTCAAAATCAGCACCGCCGTAATCGCGCCGATGAGCGCGATTTGTTTTTCGAGAATGCCGGTCGTTTCGTTCATCAACACGATCACCGTCGCAATCGCGCCCGGTCCGGCGATGATCGGAATACCAATCGGCGTGATCGCAATGTCTTCAATGTAATCGCTGACCGATTGCTCGTCGGATTTGGTGCGCGTGAGCCGCGCCTCGAGCATCTCGTAACCCATGATGAAAAAGATAATGCCGCCGACAATGCGCAGACTGTTGACCGAGATGCCAAAGAAATCGAATATGAAACGCCCGGTCAGCGCAAAGGCGATGAGCGCGAGCCACGCCGTGATCGTCGCGCGAACGGCAACGCGCCGCGATTCGTGATGCGACAACTTGTGCGTGGTCGAGACAAACACCGGCAGGGCGCCGAGCGGGTCAATGATCGTAAACAGCGAAACGAAACAGAGCAAGCCGAATTGGATGGTTAGAGTGTTCATCGCGACCCACTTGTATCACAAGCCAGGAGATTGTCAAGCCGTTTAACGCGCGCCGGCATTCTCTAAAACTTTCGCAATCTCGGTGTAACCACGTTGCCGCGCATGGGCGAGCGGTGTGATGCCGTTACCATCCGCAAGATTCACATCCGCGCCCGCGTTCACCAACAACTGCACAACCTGGGTGTGTCGCGCGCCGCCATTGCCCAGGATAATCGCTTCGAGGAGCGCGGTCCAGTTCAAGCGGTTGATGTGATTCACCTTGATGTCGGTCTTGAGCAATTCTTGAATGACCTCGACGTGTCCACGATCTGCCGCGCGAATTAACCCGGTGCCATTGTACGAATCGGTGCGATGCACGTCTGCCCCGGCTTGGAGCGTGAGCCGGAGCAGTTCGAGGTATCCTTCCGAGGTCGTGATGAGAAACGCGCTCTGCCTGGTCTGATCTTGCACATTCACATCCGCGCCGGCTTGAATCAACACCCGCGCCACCTCGACGTGATTGCCGTACGTTGCGGCGATCAATGCCGTCGCGCCGCTTGCATCGGTTGCCGTCACCTGCGCGCCTTGCGCGAGCAAGGTCTTGACGTTGGCAAGGTCGCCACTCCGCGCCGCCACAATCAACGCCGCATCCAGGTCCCGCGCATCACGCGTCGGCGCGATTGTCGTCGCGGGACGCGGGGTGGGCGATTCAGCGCACGCGGTCAACGCGCCGACCAATACAAACAGCCACGCAAATTCAAATGCACCTTTTATCAAAACGACGCCACCGCTTTGGCTACGTCGTCGTGAATTTCGACGAACGAATCAAACCCGGCAATTTTCAACACCTGTAAAATATTGGGCGGCGGACCAGCAAGCTTGACCGTGCGCGAGACCTTGCCCTTGTCCTCTGCGGTGCCAAACAATTTGATGATGGCAAGCACAACACGCAAGCCCGCGCTGGTCAATGATGTGACGCCGGACAAATCTACCAGCAAATAACGCGCGCCGATATCGTACACCTGCTGGGCGCGCGATTCCAACTGTTCCGCCGTGCCCAGGTTCAACAATCCTTGCACGCGAAAAATTGTGACTGGCACACGCGCCGTTTCCTGCGATACGAGAATGTCCATGTTTTCCTCCTCGAAAATTAATTGACCTGTTTGTTCCACTTGTCGAGTAATTCGCGCGTGACGCCCGCGCCGCCGCAAACGACTATCACAATCGGCGCGCGATTTTGCAGTGGCTCGGCGCGATGGTACGCCGCCGCCAACGCCGCGCCGCACGCCGGCTCGACGAGCACGCGATGATCGTCCGCGAATTGCAAACACGCCTCCACCGCCGCGCGGTCGTTCACAACCCAGGGTGTGACGGAATGTTCGCGCGTCCAATCGAACGCGCGTTGCGCGACCCGCCGCGCGCCCAAGGTCGTCGCCACCGTTGCGATGCGGTCGAGCGTGACGAGTTGACCGGCTTGCACTGATTTTGCAAACGATGCCGCGCCTTCCGTTTCGACTGCGAGCACCGGCACATCGTTCCAACCAACCTCGTGCATCCCTTGAAGCAGACCGCACAACAATCCGCCGCCGCCAACCGCGACGACGACGATCCCAGGTTTCACGCCGGCTTGCGCGATTTCGTGAACCATCGTTGCGTGTCCGCTCCACGCGCGCGGGTCGTCGAACGGATGAATGTATGCCGCGTGCGCGCGTTCGGCAAGCGCCATGGCGAATGTGTTCGAGTCGTCCCACGCTTCGCCGTGCACAATCAATTCGGCGCCTTCGCCGCGAATCAATTCTTGCGAGCGCGGCGAAGTAGTTTGCGGCACCACAATCGTCGCGCGCATACCCAGCACGCGCCCGGCGTACGCGACAGCGTACCCGGCGTTGCCACCCGAGGCACACACAACGTGCGTCGCGCCTGCGTTGCGCGCCGCTTGACACGCCGCGCCCATCCCGCGCGATTTGAACGAGCCAGCCGGTTGAAACGATTCCATTTTCAAAAATACAGGCACACCCAGAATCGAACTGAGCGGACGCGATTCCCACAGCGGCGTCGCGTTGTACAGACTAGGATCCATCATCATCCTTGCTTTGATAGCTTGCGAAAATAAAAAAGGCAGATGTGATTTTCTGCCTCGGCAATCTCGATTATCTTGTGCTCGACCATCATCAGCGAACCTTTAGCCGTGTTAGCACGGAAAATAAATTCATCGGACGACTGGATTATACCGGACGGCTAGCGAGTGTCAAGAGGGCAAGCGCTTGGCGCACGAGAGAAGTCGTAATTCATATCATCGTTTAATGCGACGCCGGAATAATTTTGGGTATAATCCAAATGTGAACAAACTTTCTAATCGCAAAACCAAAATGCGTTGTGCGCTAATGACCAACCCGCGCAAACGCATCGCGGCGAATAAACTCGCCGCGTCGGTCCAAGATACCTTGCCGCCCGGTCTCAGCCAGCCGGCATTGCGCGCGTTCGCCTCGGCTGGTTACGCGCGGCTCGAACAATTCACGCGTATCCGGGAAACCGATCTTTTGAAATTACATGGCGTAGGTCCTCAGGCAATTCGGGTTTTGCGTGAGGCACTGCGCGAACAAGGCAAATCGTTCAAGGAGAAATAAGATGCAAAAAATTATGCCGTGTTTGTGGTTCGACACTCAAGCCGAACAAGCGGTGAATTTCTATACGTCGCTGTTCAACCATTCCAAAATCCTGGATGTCACACGGTATGACGAAACAAGCGCCCAAGTTGCCCAAATGCCAGCCGGCACCGTCATGACCATAACGTTTCAAATCGAAGGCCAGGATTACATGGCGTTGAATGGCGGACCGGCTTTTAAATTCACCGAAGCGGTTTCGTTCATCGTGAACTGCGAGTCGCAGGCAGAAGTGGATCGCTTGTGGAATGCGCTCATCGCCAATGGCGGTGAGGAATCCCAGTGCGGTTGGCTCAAAGACAAGTACGGTTTATCATGGCAAATCGTGCCGACAGCGTTGGATAGATTGATGACGAGCGGCACGCCGGCGCAAGCGCAAAGAGTAATGGCGGCAATGCTCCAAATGAAAAAACTTGACCTCGCCAAACTTGAGCAAGCATACAACCAAGCGTAAACACCTACACCCGTTCTTGCACGAGAACGGGTGTAGCGTTTTTTTTGCGCGATGATGCAAGTTTCGTTATTTCCGAATCATGTTATAATTTGCCCCATCGTACACCTCAACTTGGAGGAGACCATGCCGAACTTGATGTTGGGCATTGATGTTTCGACGACGGCGACGAAAGCGTTGTTGATGGACGAACACGGCAGAGTAATCGCCGTCGCCGCGACCGAGTATCCGTTTGAAACGCCGCATCCATTATGGAGCGAGCAAGACGCGGCGCTGTTTTGGAATGGCACGGTGCAAAGCATTCGCCAGGTCATCGCACAGGCAAACGTGAACGCGCGCGAGATTGTGGCGGTCGGCTTGACCGGGCAAATGCACGGCGCGACCTTGCTCGACGCACACGGCGAACCACTGCGCCCGTGCATTTTGTGGAACGACCAGCGCACCGCGAAACAATGCGCGGACATTACCGAGCGTGTCGGCGCGGAACGTGTTTTGCAATTGACCGGCAATCCGGTACTCACCGGCTTTACCGCGCCAAAAATTTTGTGGGTGCGCGAGAATGAACCGGAATTATATTCCCAAGTCGCGCACATTTTATTGCCGAAAGATTACGCCCGTTACAAACTCACCGGGGAATTTTTTAGCGACGTGTCCGATTCGTCCGGCACGAGTCTGTTCGATGTGGGCAATCGCGCGTGGTCGGATGAAATGTTGCGCGCGCTCGACATTCCGCGCGCGTGGATGCCCCAAGTAACCGAGTCGCCGGTCGTCAGCGCGCGCATCAACGCAGACGCCGCGCACGCGACCGGACTGCTTGAAGGCACGCCGGTTGTTGGCGGTGCCGGCGACCAAGCCGCCGGCGCAATCGGCATGGGCATCGTGCGCGCAGGTTTGGTGTCGGTCACCCTCGGCACATCGGGCGTCGTGTTCGCGCCGAGTGACGCGTATCGTGTCGAACCGCGCGGACGCTTGCATGCGTTCTGCCACGCTGTTCCCGGCAAATGGCATTTGATGGGCGTGATGCTTTCGGCGGCAGGCAGTTTTCGTTGGTACCGCGATGCGCTCGGCGCGCACGAAAAAGCAATCGCGCAACAAACCGGCGCAGATGTCTATGATGTGTTGACACGCGACGCGGCAACCGCACCCGCCGGTTCTGAAGAATTATTTTTCTTGCCGTATCTCACCGGTGAACGCACGCCGCATCCCGACCCGAATGCGCGCGGCGCATTCATCGGCTTGACAGTGCGGCACAATAAAGCGCATCTCACACGCGCGGTGCTCGAAGGTGTAAGTTATGGTTTGCGCGATTCGTTCGAACTGATGCGCGAGTTGGGTGTATCCGCAACCCAGGTTCGCGCGTCGGGTGGCGGCGCGCGCAGTCCGTTGTGGCGCCAAATTCTCGCCGATGTGTTCGACACGGAAATTGCAACCGTGAACGTTAGCGAGGGCGCGGCGTTCGGCGCGGCATTGCTCGCCGGTGTGGGCGCCGGGGTTTATGCCAGTGTTGAATCGGCGTGCCAATCTATCGTCGCCATCACCGGCACCACCGAACCAGGTTTTGCCAAATCAGTGTACGCCAAAAATTATCCGCGCTATCGCGCGTTGTACCCCGCACTCAAAAATCATTTTCAAGGATAAACAAATGAGTCTTCAGTTTGCCCAGTCGTCGTTCGTGTACTTTAATTATTCCCTGCAAGATGCCATTCGGCGTTTGCACGAGTTTGGTTATCAAGGCATCGAAGTTTGGGGCGGGCGACCGCACATGTACCGCCACGACCTCGACAATGAAATTCCAGAGATTGCGAGTCTGCTCGCACGGTCGAACATGGTCGTCGCCAATTTTATTCCGGCGCAATTTCGCTACCCCTCGATTCTGTGTTCGCTGAACGAAGCCGTGCGCCAAGATTCGGTCGCGTACATCAAGAGCGCGATTGACAATGCTCTACGGCTCGGTTCGCCCTCCGTGAGCGTGTGTCCGGGGATGACCTTGGAAGGCGAGCCACTTGAAAAAGGTTGGGCGCAACTCAAGCAAAGCATCATCGAAGTGCTCGATTACAGCGACAAGACCGCATTGAAAATTTTGATCGAGCCCGCGCACCAATGGGAGACGACCTTGATTCGCACGGTAAGCGAGGGCTTGCAAATGATCGACGAAATCAAATCAGAACGTTTGGGGATTTGTTTCGACACTGGACACGCCCACGTCAACGGTGAAGATTTTGTCCAGGTCGTCGAGCAGATGAAACGTGTGCCATTTCACATTCACATTGACGACAATGACGGCACGAGCGATTCACATCACATGCCCGGTGCGGGCAAAATTGATTTCGCGCCATTCGCGTCCGCGTTGCACGCAAGCGGCTATGCCGGTTTCGTTTCGGCAGAATTGGGATTTCAGTACACGCTCAACCCAGACTCGGCGGTGCGCCGCACATTCGTGGTGTTGAACACCATGTTCAGTTAAACAACTTGAATTTGCATTCCAGGCAAAGCCACGAGTCTCCCAACTGATGTAGGGTTTCTCGTCGCGAATAAAAAAACACGGCGAGCCATTTTGGTTCGCCGTGTTTTTGTTATCTTGAGATTTGATGGAACGATTTCATCGCTTGCCGTTCGACCAACTCACCGTACACTTCTTCGATGCGGCTGGCGATGCTCGTCCACGCGTACTCGTGCGCCACCTCGACGCCGCGTTTGCCAAGCCGCGTGCGCAAGTCCGGCTCGCACAACAAATGCTCCAGCGTGTCCGCAAGCGCGCGCGGATCGCCTTCGGGTACGAGCATCCCGGTCTCGCCGTCGCGCACGACGAACGACAAGCCACCCACATCGGATGCTACAACCGGCGTGCCGCACGCCATCGCTTCGAGCGCGACCATGCCAAATGATTCGTACAGCGAGGGCATCACCACAATGTCTGCCGCTGAATAATAGTACGGCAATTCATCCTGCGACCGTTTGCCCAAAAAGTTGACACTGTCTTCCAGCCCCAACGAGTTTCGCAACTCGACCAAGCGCGCGGTCTCGGCATCGAGCGGCGCTTCTTCGTCCACGTCGCCGCCGATGATGCACACACACAATTTGCCACGCAGTTCCGGTTTCTCCTCCAGCACAAGTGCCATCGCGCGAAACCAAATATCGAGTCCCTTGATCGGGTCAATGCGTCCAACGAACAAGACCATGTGATGATCGTCCGGCGAGCCAATGTGCGCTTTGGCTTCCGAGCGTTCGACCGGGCGAAACAGGCGCGTGTCTACCCCAGGTGGAATGACGCAAATATTTTGCGGCGGCGCATCGTACAACTCGATCATGTGCTCGCGGTCGCGCGGTGTGGCGGCGATAAGACAATCTACAAACTGCATCATCTCACGTTCGATTTCGATGCGGCGCTCCGTCTCGCGATCGTACTCGCGACGCGCAACCTTGTTCTTCATTGCACCCAGCGTGTGAAACATTTGCACGACCGGCGCGGGCTGGAACTTTTGCATTTCGCGCGCAACCCAACCCGACAACCAATAATGCGAGTGATACACATCGTAGCGAATATCTTCGATCTCAGCAACATGTTGCACGCCTCGCGTGAATTGTGGCAGGTAATCGAACAGGCGATGTTTGTTGTACGGCGCTTCGGGTCCCGCCGGCACGTGAAACACGCGCGCGCCGATTTCGAGACCGGGCACTTCGTGCGGCACGGCGGGGTCTTGCGAACGCGTGAAAATATCCACGCAATGTCCGCGTTCAGCCAGTTCGCGCGACAGTTCGCGCACATACACATTCATGCCACCGGTCTCTTTGCCGCCAAGCGCGGCAAGCGGACATGTGTGGACACTCAACATAGCAATATTCATTTGCTTCCTTGAACACACAAATTAAAAGGCAACAGGAAAATTATAGCACACTTGCAACGAACAACAAAAAACGCGCATCGTGAGGACACACGGGCATTGGCAAAGGCTTGTCTAAGCTTGCACTCGCGTCGCATTTGGCTATACTAGCGGCGATGAATGACACACACCGCATCGCCCTCGCCGCGAGTTGGCTTAACCAGTACGGCGGCGCAGAACGCGTTCTCGAAGTGACGCACGATTTATTTCCAAGCGCACCGGTTTTTACTTCGACGTACTGGCAACAAGCCATGCCGGCATCGTATCGCACCTGGGATATTCGCACGACCTTTCTCAGCCGGATTCCGCTCGCGAACCAACGTTTCCTTTTACCGCTTTATCCTGCCGCATTCGAATCGCTCGACCTGACCGGTTACGACACACTCGTTAGCATCACGAGCGCATTCGCACACGGGATCAAGATGCCACCGGGGGCGCGCCACATTTGCTACTGTCTCACCCCCGCACGATTTTTGTGGAGCTATGCCGATTACGTCGAACGCGAACGCATCGGGCGTTTGCCACGTTTGATTTTGCCGTTGATGATTTCCGGTTTACGCGAGTGGGATCGCCGCGCGGCGGATCGCGTGACGCACTTTGTCGCCATCTCCGAAATCGTGCGCGAGCGCATTAAAAAATATTATCAACGCGAGTCGGTCATCATTCACCCGCCCGTGGATGTCGAACGCTTTGCCGTTTCACGCGAGCGCGACGATTACTTTTTGATCTTGTCGCGGCTCGTGCCGTACAAACGCATTGACCTCGCCGTGCAGGCATGCGGCAAACTGGGTGTGCCGCTCGTCGTCGCGGGTGATGGACGCGACCGCGCGCGTCTCGAAGCGATGGCAAAGTCGAACGTGCGTTTTGTCGGGCGCGTGTCCGACACCGCGGCGCGTGATTTGCTTGCGCGTTGTCGCGCATTTCTGTTTCCGGGCGAAGAAGATTTCGGCATCACGCCACTCGAAGCGAGCGCGTGCGGCAAGCCGGTGATTGCGTTTGGCGGCGGCGGCGCGTTGGAGACGATCATTCCCGGCGTGACCGGCGAATTATTCCGCGAACCAACGGTCGCCTCGTTGACCGAGGTAATGCGCGCGTTCGATGATCGCCGCTACGATGCGCCGACAATGCGTCAGCACGCAGAAAAATTCAGCACCCAGGTTTTCAAAACCAAATTGCTCGAATTGGTGAATAGTTGACGATGAATAAAAATAACCGGCGAGGAGGAATCTCCTCGCCGGTCTTTTATTGGCTATTCAGTTTTAGCGTGACCAGGGGCGTCCGAACGATGGAGCGCTTTGACCGGTCAAGTTGCCCGCCAACGCATTTTGAAAAGCGGGCAAATGTTTGGTTTGCGATGCAGCGCTCAGTTGTTCAAAGACGGCGCGGATGTCAGGCTGTTCAACGAAAGACAGTGTATCGTACACTCCCACGTTGGCGATTTCTGCGTCCACACCGGCTTGCAGTGCTTCGGTCAACGTAGCAGGCGCTTGGATGTTGCCTGTGTACGGATTCGCCGGAATCGGCACCCCATAGCGCGTCATCAAAGTTTGAAGCGCTTGAATGTGCGACGCTTCCGAGTTGAGAATGTTGGTGAACGGTGCCACAGGACCAAACTTGGCGATGACGGCAGAATAAAACGCGTACGCGTGATACTCATCTTTCAGCGCCGTCTCCAGCGCCAGCGTGGTGGGATAATCGAGTGTGGTCGCCGGGATGGCGGGTGCGGCCGGACCTTGCGCCGAGGCGCTCATTGCGAAACTGGTCAATGCGATCAACGCAATCGCGAGGCTTGCCAAAATTTTTAGGGTTTTCATTTTAATTTTCTCCTTGGAGGGCGATCTGCCCTGACTGACTTATGGTCACAGCATACCAAATGCGTGTGGATGATTCGTGGAAGGCATGTGTAGATTTTGTAACCGATCCAAAATATTCGATTTGCTCTTTGTTATGGTCTGATATATAATGCGCCCCGACTTGTCACGCCCCTCGATTCGATGGCACGTGCCGCATACGCGGTCGTCATTGAAAAAGACAGGGGCGGAAGCCATCGCCTAGTCTGCTCAGACTAAAATCAAACCGATGGAACAAATACACAAGGAGAAGCACGTGGCTGTTTTACCTATGAAGTCCCTGCTCGAAGCAGGCGTCCACTTTGGGCATCGCACCCGCCGGTGGAATCCTCGGATGCGCCAGTTCATCTTCACCGAACGCAACGGCATCCACATCATTGACCTCCAACAAACGATGGTCAAACTCGAAGAGGCGTACAACGCCGTGCGCGACATTGTCGCCGATGGCGGCACAATCCTCTTCGTCGGCACGAAACGCCAAGCGCAAGAAACCGTTGCCGCGGAAGCGCAACGTTGCGGTATGCCGTTCGTCAGCGAACGCTGGCTCGGCGGCACGCTCACCAACTTTCGCACGATTCGTAGCCGCATTGATTACCTGGTCAAACTCGAAGAACGCCAAGCGACCGGCGACCTCGACAAGTTGATCAAAAAAGAAGCGCTCTTGCTCACACGCGAAATGCAAAAACTGCAAACCCGCGTGGGTGGCTTGAAAGAAATGCGCCGCTTGCCCAAGGCGTTGTTCATCGTGGACACGAAACACGAAGAGAACGCGATTCACGAAGCGACCGTGCTCGGTATTCCCATCATCGCCATGTGCGACACGAATTCCGATCCCGCGCCCATCGCGCACCCAATTCCCTCGAATGACGACGCCATTCGCGCAATCAAACTCTTGACCGGGAAAATGGCGGATGCCGTGATCGAAGGCAAGAACATTCGCGGCGTCCTCGCGTCCGAAGCCGCCGAAGATGGCGCACCCGTCGCGATGGAAATGACCGATGCCGATTTGCCGCCACTCGATGTTGCGGTGTTGCAAGATAGCGACGACGTCGTGATCGAAGAAGTTAGCGAAGACGGAACCAAGTAATTATGGCAACCCAAACAGAACTCATCAAGCAACTGCGTGAAGTGACCGGCGCGGGAATTCTCGACGCCAAAAAGACGCTGGAATCGTTCAACGGCGATTACGATAAAGCACTCGCCGTGTTGAAAGAAAAAGGGTTGAAATCCGCCGAGAAAAAAGCCGAACGTGTCGCCAAGCAAGGCGTGGTTGAAGCATACATTCACGGCGCCGGCAAAATTGGCGTGCTCGTCGAAGTGGCGTGCGAGACCGACTTTGTTGCCGCACTGCCGGGCTTTCGCGAACTCGCGCACAACATTGCGCTTCAGGTCGCGGCGACGAATCCGAAATACGTCGGCGTGGAAAGTATTCCCGCCGAAATCGTCGAAGCGCAAAAGCAAGCGTTTGCCGACGCCGCGATTGCGGATGGCAAACCGGCGAACATCGTCAACGAAAAAATCGTGCCGGGCAAAATGGAAGCGTTTTTTAAGGAAGCGTGTCTCCTGCGCCAGCCATTCATTCGTGACGATACCATGACGATTCATGATCTCGTGCAGATCCAAATCGCCAAAGTCGGTGAGAACATTGTCGTCCGACGATTCGCGCGTTTTGAACTAGGACAATAATTTTGGAGAGGGGAAATTAGTGAAAACAAGGGCAACTGATTTCCCCTTTTTTTCACTGATTTCCCCCTTTAATTTTAGAGGGGGACATGGCGGAACCAAAATACAAACGCATCTTGCTCAAGTTGGGCGGCGAATCACTTTCGGGCAAGGGGCAAACTGGGATTGACCAGCAGAGCATTGCGTACCTCGCAGACGAAATTCAAGCGGTCAAGTCGCACAAGGTCGAAATCGCAATTGTGATTGGCGGCGGGAATTTCTGGCGCGGCAACGATCCGTACGCGCAAAGTATTGATCGCGCGACAGCGGATTACATGGGCATGTTGGGCACGATGATGAACGCGCTCGCTCTGCAAGACGCACTCGAAAAACGCAACATTTACACCCGCGTCCAAGCCGCCATTGAAATGCGCGCCATCGCCGAACCGTACATTCGTCGCCGCGCAATTCGCCACCTTGAAAAAGGTCGCGTCGTCATTTTCGGTGCGGGCACCGGCAATCCGTTTTTCACGACGGACACAGCAGGCGCGTTGCGCGCAAAAGAGATTGACGCGGACGTGATGATGAAGGTGACCAAAGTAGATGGCGTCTATGACAAAGACCCACTCAAGTACCCCGACGCCAAAAAGTTCGAGCGCATTTCGTACAACCAAGCGATTATGATGGAACAGATTCGCGTGCTCGACAACACCGCGCTCTCGCTGTGCATGGATAACGACTTGCCGATTATCGTTTTCAACTTTTTTCAACCGCGTTCCGTCGAACGTGCCGTCATGGGCGAACCAATTGGCACGTTGATTACAAAGTAGCACGAGGTGACTGATGATTGACGATGTTAAAGCCGATGCCGAAAGTAAAATGAAAAAGACGCTCGACGCGCTCAAACGCGAATTGCTCAGCATTCGCACCGGGCGCGCATCGCCCGCGCTCGTCGAGCCGCTCAAAGTGGATTACTATGGCACGCCGACGCCGCTCCAGCAACTCGCTTCGATTGCCGCGCCGGAACCGCGCCTCTTGACGATCAAGCCCTTTGATCCTTCGACGCTCTCGATCATCGAAAAAGCGATTTTGAAATCGGAACTGGGTCTCACGCCGAACAACGACGGTAAAATTATCCGGCTCGCGATTCCCGCGCTGACCGAAGAGCGTCGCCGCGACCTGACCAAGGTCGTGCGCAAACACATCGAGGAAGCACATGTGGCGCTCCGCAACGTACGCCGCGATGGGTTGAAAGATTTGGAAGACCTCGAAAAAGAAAAGATGATTTCCGAAGACCAGCATTTCAAAGGCAAGGACCTGTTGCAAGAAGTGACCGACAAGTACATTGCCCAAGCCGATGAGATTGGCAAGAAAAAAGAAGCGGAAATCATGGAAGTCTAACAAGTCCGGTAATTGGGTAGTCAAATAGTCCGACTACTCGACCACCCGACTAGACGACTATTCGACTAAACGACTATGGAATTAGACAAGAGCGAACTCACCAAAATTCCGGCGCACGTAGCAATCATCATGGACGGCAACGGACGTTGGGCAAAACAACGCGGCTTGCTGCGCAACGAAGGACACCGCGCGGGTGTGGAAAACATGCGCCGGGTACTTGAAGGCGCGGTCGAGTTTGGCGTCAAGGTGCTCACCATCTATGCGTTCTCAACAGAAAACTGGGGACGCCCGGATGCTGAAGTGCGCGGCTTGATGGGCATTTTTGAAGATGTGCTTCGCCGCGAGGTCGTCGAACTGCACAAGAACGGTGTCAAGTTGCGCCACTTGGGCATGCTCGAAGGCATCAGCGACGAAATGAAACAGTCAGTTGGGCAAGCCATCGAGTTGACCAAACACAATGATCGCATTACCTTGAATGTCGCGTTCAACTATGGCGGACGCGCCGAAATTCTCGACGCGATTCGTCGGATGATGCGCGACGGCATCGCGCCCGATCAAGTGGACGAAACCGTATTCGCGCGTTATCTCTACACTGCCGGGTTACCCGACCCGGATTTGATTGTGCGCACCGCCGGTGAGATGCGCCTCTCTAATTTTTTGATTTGGCAATCGGCTTATGCCGAGTACTATAGCACGCCGACGTACTGGCCTGATTTCGATAAACAGGAATTGTATCATGCGCTCCGCGCGTTCAGTCAGCGCCAGCGTCGTTTCGGTAAATTGGAAAACGTCTAGCGAACTCGAGTCCTCGCTGTGCTCAAAATCCGCGTTTTCAGTGTCCTGGTTCTCATCCCAATCGTCATCATAGCGACGATTCTGGGTGACCTCCCCTTTTTCGTGTTCGCGCTCGTCGGAATTCTGCTCTCTGGGTGGGAATATTTCGGCATGGCGCAACACGCCGGTCATTATCCGCAAAAATTTGTGGGGCTCACCCTCATCGCGCTCATTCTCCTCGACGCGCATTTTCGATGGAACCTGCTCCGCGAAATCGTCATCGGTGCGGTGGTGGTGACGATGACTTTGGCATTGTTTCGTCGGGATCGCGAGTGGCTGATTAGTTGGGCATTGACCTTGGTCGGCGCGCTGTACTTGGGCGGCACCGCCTCGTACGCCGTGCTCTTGCGTGCCGTGCCCAATGTCGGCTTTGCGTGGACGGCAACCATGTTCCTGACGAACTGGGCGTCTGACGCGGCGGCATATTTCACCGGCACGCGCATCGGCAAGCATCCGTTCTTTCCGGACATTAGTCCCAAGAAAACCCGCGAGGGCGCGATTGGCAGTTGGATCGCTTCGACGATTGCCGGCGGATTGTGCGCCTTGATTTTCGGCTTGCCGGTCGTGCACGGCATCGTCGCCGGGTTGGGCATCGGGCTTGCCGGCGCGTTCGGCGATTTAGCGGAATCGCTCATCAAACGACAGTTCGGCGCCAAAGATTCCGGTAATCTCATCCCAGGTCACGGCGGCATGTTGGATCGCATTGACAGTTTGTTGTTCGTCGCCGTGTTCACGTATCTGTACCTCGTTTGGATCGTGCGCTAAAACTTTGCCACGAGGCGTGTCAGTAATTTTTTTGTTTGCATGTTTAATTTTCTCATCCCCGCGCTCACACTCGGCAATGTGATTTTTTCTGCCGCGATCATCATCGTTTCCTTTTCCTTGTTCCTCTATCTCACGGCAAATAATTTTCGCAATTCCGTCGCGCGCTCCTTTTCCGCGCTCCTTGCCTTTATCGCCATCGTTTACGTTGGCGACGTGTTCTTGTCGCGCGTCGAAACACAGATGGACGCGACCCTGTGGCTCAAGTTCAAATGGATCGGCATCGCGTTCATCCCCGCCGAGTATTTGCATTTCTCCGACGCCGTTTTGCGCTCGACGAATGCGTACTCCCCGCGCCGACGTTTGGCGACCTGGCTCGCGTACCTCGCCAGTGGCATCTTTTTGTTCCTCGTCGTCCTCACCGACCTGGTTGTGCGCGATGGTTTTTTCTTTCCCCAAGCCGCGCAATTCGCGGCGGGACCCATGTTCCCGCTGTTCGCCGTTTTTTTCTTTACGCTGATTCCCTGGGGCTGGTACAATCTGCGTAAAGCGCGGCGACGTTGCCTCACCTCGACCACACGACGCCGGATGGATTACTTGTCCACCGCGTTCATCGCGCCGGCGTTGGGCGTGTTCCCGTACCTGATCATCGCCAGTTTTCCCGCCGGATTTTCTCTGCCGATTTTATTGTTGCTGACCTTGCTCGCCAAAGCCGGCGTCGGCATGATGATTACGGTGATGGCATACACCGTCGCCTATCAAGGTGCGCTCGCACCCGACCGCGTGATCAAACACAACCTGGTTCATTTTTTATTGCGCGGTCCGTTTGTTGCGACAGCCGTCGTCGGCTTGATGCTCGCCGTGCCAACCGTCGAACGCTGGCTGGGGCTTTCGCGCGAAACGATTTTGTTTTCGACGGTCATCGTCGCCATTGTCACGCTCGAACTCGCGATCAATCTCGCCAAGCCGTTTCTCGACAAGCTCATTTTTTGGAGCGATCGATTTGAACTGGAACGCATCCAGGAAATTGACAATCGGTTGTTGACAACGAGCGATTTGCGCCAACTGCTCGAAAATATTTTGAGCGCAACATGCGACCTCTTGCGCGTGCAACAAGGTTTCATCATTTCGCCCGAAGGCGATGCGTGGCGTATCGAGACGGTCGTTGGCACACGCGAACGCGTCCGGCAATTTCTCGATGCGACCGATTTTGAAAATGTCATCACCCAACACACCGGCGAGGGATTTGTCGCGTGCGATGGTTTTTGGTTGTGGCGTTTGCACGCGAAATCATCCGAGGGCGTACGTGGCATCATGGCCGTCGCCGCGCGCGCATCGCAACCGGATTTGACCGAGCACGAAAACAAACTCGTTGCCGCGCTCGCCGACCAAGCCGAGCTGGCGTTAGAAGACCGTTTACTGCAACAAGGTGTGTTCTCTGTGCTCGAACAAATCAGCACCCAAATCGCGTTACTGCAACGCGCGGGGAACAAGCCGCGTTTCGTCGGCGCCTTGCAGACCGAGCGCGTCGAAGAAGAATTGTTGCCGGAAACCCCGGCGTTTCATCACGCGGTCAAGGACGCCCTTGATCATTACTGGGGCGGACCGAAACTGACGGCGAGTCCGTTACTCCGTTTGCACATTGTCCAGGATGCGCTTGCCGAACACGAAGGCAATCGCGTGCGCGCCCTGCGCGCGCAAATCGCGCAGGCGATTGACACGCTCAAGCCGGATGGGCAACGCTCGCTCACCGCGCCCGAGTGGGTGCTCTATAACATTCTCGAACTTAAATTTATTCAGGGCAAAAAAATTCGCGAGATTGCGTATCAGCTGGCGATGAGCGAAAGCGATTTGTACCGCAAACAAAAAATCGCGATCCAGGAAGTCGTCAAGACCTTGGCAACGATGGAAGAACAACATCAAGGCGACAAGGCAAGCGACCTGCGACCGAGCGAAGACGAATTGTAATCAAACCAATGAACCCGGAGAAAAATCATGCCAAGTAAAAAACGGTACGTTCAAGTTGGGGTTGGACATCGTTCGCTGATGTACTCGGAAGCGGCGGTGGAACAGTTTGCCGAATCGAGCGAGTTGGTGGCGTTGTGCGACAGCAACGCCGGTCGTTTGCAATTGCGCGCGGCGTGGGCGCGTGAGCGCGGTGTCATCCTCAAGACGTACCCGGCGGAACAGTTCGAACAGATGATTGCCGAAACGAAACCGGATGTCGTGATCGTGACGACGATGGACGCAACGCACGACCAGTACATCTGCCGCGCGATGGAACTGGGTTGCGATGTCATCACCGAAAAACCCATGACGACCGACGAGCAAAAATGCCAACGCATTCTGGATACGCAGAAAAAAACCGGACGCAAATGCACGGTCACCTTCAATTATCGCTACTCTTTGCCGCGCACCCAGGTCAAGGACTTGCTCATGTCCGGCGTGATCGGGAATGTCGTCTCGGTGGATTTTCATTGGTTGCTCGACACACGACACGGCGCGGATTATTTTCGACGCTGGCATCGCAACAAACGCAACTCGGGCGGCTTGATGGTACACAAAGCAACGCATCATTTCGACTTGATGAACTGGTGGCTGTCGTCCGTGCCCGAAACGGTGTATGCCATGGGCGCGCGCAATTTCTATTTGCCGGCAACCGCCGAGCGATATGGGTTTACCAATCGCGGCAAGCGCTGTCATGGTTGTCCCGAAGCAACCCAGTGTCCGTTCTATCTCGACCTCGCCGAATTTCCCGCGCTCAAAAATATGTACCTCGATAACGAGCAGTACGATGGCTATCATCGCGATCAATGCGTATTCAGCCCGGACGTTGACATCGAAGACACGATGAATGTGAACGTGCGTTATCGCAGTGGCGCGACATTAAGTTATTCGCTCCACGCATTCATGCCCTGGGAAGGGTATACGATTTCGTTCAACGGCACGCAAGGTCGGCTGGAACATTTTTGCCAGGAAACGATTTACATCAGCGGCGATGGCACAGTGCCCGGTGAATTGGTGCACGAAGGAACCAAGATCAAGGTCTTTCCACATTTTCAATCGGGCTATGACGTGCCGTTGCAGATTAGTAGCGGCGGTCACGGCGGCGCAGACCCGATTTTGCTCAACGATTTGTTCGGCGCAAATCCACCGACCGACCAGTACAAACGCGCCGCCGATCAACGCGCGGGCGCATGGTCCATCTTGACCGGCATCGCCGCGAATCGTTCGGTGGCAACAGGACAGCCCGTGCGCATTGATTCGCTCGTGCGCGACCTTGCGGAACCGGATTATCCGGCAATGCCAAGCGGTCACGAGCCGATTGACCCGCTCCCGCTAAAACGCTCGACCGCTTCACGCGTCGCAAAATGAATCGTCCTTCAAGCAAACGATCAATGCTGGCATGGATTCAAACGAATCCACGCCAGCGTTTTTTATCCGGCGTGGCAATCTTTATACGATCTTTATGCGCCGCCCCTGCATCTTTATTCCGAGCATACGTTCAATCGTTTTACAATCAATGGGTCATTCAAACATTCTTTGCTAAAGGTCAACTCATGATGAAAAACGATTCGACAAACCCGGCGGAGAGTGACGAGCATTCCTCTGCATCGGATATCGGCACATCCGAAAAACTCAACCCGGATTTAACCATCTCCGAAGTGCGGCGGGGGCGGCGTCCCGGCGATGTGTATATTCGCAAAGCGCATTTGCATGAACGGTTTCTACACTGGGTCGGGCCCGGTCATTTTGTGGCGACGCCGGAATCTGACCGCCCATCAAGCACGGTCGAAAAAAGTTATCGCGCCGTTAAAAAAGTTTTGATCGGGCATCCGCTCGAAAGCTCCGAAGAGATTCATCAACGCTTGAACAAACTCAAAGCGCTCGCGGTGTTTGGATCGGATGCGATCTCGTCGTCCGCGTACGCGACCGAAGCATCGCTCGTGATTTTGATGGGCGCGGGCAACGCGGCGCTCGGCATTTCAGTTTACACCGCGCTCGCCATCGCGCTCTTGCTTTCGATGGTTGCATTCTCGTACCGACAAACGGTGTACGCGTACCCGCACGGCGGCGGCTCGTACAACGTGAGCCGCGAAAACTTGGGACAAATCCCGGGACTCGTCGCCGCGTCCGCGTTGTTGATTGATTATATCTTGACCGTGGCGGTGTCCATCGTTGCCGGATCGGACGCGGTGATTTCCGCGCTCCTCGCTTCCGGCTACGCCGAGCAAATCAAAGCCATCGAAGCAACCTTGCCGGTATTTTTGAATCTCAATGTGATCCTGAGTTTGTTTTTTATCGGCTTGATTACGCTCGGCAACCTGCGCGGCATTCGTGAATCGGGAAGTATCTTTGCAATTCCGACGTACGTGTTCATCGTCAGCTTGAGTGTTATGCTTGTTGTCGGCATGGTCAAATGGTTTACCGGCACCTTGACGCCGACGACCGCACCGCCGTTATTGCACGTAACCGAGCCACTTTCAATCTGGTTGATTTTGCGCGCGTTCAGCGCCGGCACAGTCGCGATGAGCGGCACGGAAGCGATTTCGAACGGCGTGCCTATCTTTCAAAAACCGGAATCAAAAAACGCGGCGGCGACCTTGACCGTGATGGCGACGATGCTGGGCGTTTTCTTCCTGGGTTTGTCGTTCCTGGCAACGCACCTCGGCGTGGTGCCCGGCGATGAAACAATCATCTCCCAGGTCGCGCAAGCGGTGTTTGGGATTGGCGTGCCGTACTATATTTTCCAAATCGCCACGACCGGCATTTTGGTCATTGCCGCGAACACAGCGTTTGCCGATTTTCCGCGTCTCGCTTCGATTCTCGCGCGCGATAATTTTATGCCGCACCAATTCTTGTTTCGCGGCGACCGTCTCGCGTTTTCAACCGGCATTGGCGCGCTCGGCGCGGTTGCGGCTTTGTTGGTCGTCGTGTTCCAGGGCAATGTCGAAAACCTGATTCACCTATACGCGGTTGGCGTGTTTCTCGCATTCAGTATGTCGAGTTCGGGCATGGTGGTGCACTGGTGGAAAACGCGTGGACCGCATTGGCAACAAAGCATCGCGATCAACGGCGCGAACGCGGTGTTGACAACCGGCGTTCTGGCGATCATTGCCATTACCAAATTTGCTTTGGGCGCGTGGATCGTCATCGTCCTGATCCCAATGTTTGTCGCGTTCTTTCTTTTTGTGTATCGGCACTATTCACACATCGCGCAACAATTGCGCATCGTCCCAGGTCGCTTGCCGCCGAGCACCGTCGAGCAATTGGTGCTCGTGCCAGTGGACGACATTAACAACGCTTCGCTCCGCGCGATTTCGTTCGCGCGCACGATTGGACGCAACGCGGTCGTCCTACACATTTCGACGAACGTCGAGCGCGCGGACAAGGTGCGCCTCAAAGCGGAGCAGTACGCACCCGACCTGAAATTTGTCGTGATTGATTCGCCGTACCGCGCATTCGTGCGCCCCCTGCTCGCGTACGTGAATGCCGTACACAGCCAACAACCTGATGCGTTCGTCACGATTGTCCTGCCGGAATTTATCACCGCGCATTGGTGGGAAGGGTTTTTGCACAATCGCACGGCGAGTCGCTTGCGCGACACTTTTGAGAAACATCCCAACGTGGCGGTTGTGCTTGTGCCGCATCTGTTGGAAAAATAATTTTGCCTGAGCCTGTTCAAACGCGGCACGACGCCAGTCATTGCCGCGTTTTCTTTTTCACCATCTTTATCTCGTCTTTATGCGCACGCGCGCGATCTTTACTCCCACGTTATACACTTTGGTTTTAGAATCGAACCAGGAGCAACGATGGATATTGTATTTGTCGGTCTCACGTTTGCATTTTTTGCGGGTGCATGGGCGTTCGTCAAACTGTGTGGACGCTTGGAGGTCTAGATGAACTGGGTCTATCTCCTTGGTGGCATCGTCGCGCTCGTTCTATTCGTTTATTTGATTGTCGCATTGTTGAAACCAGAGGCATTCTCATGACACTGAATGGGTTTTTACAAATCGGTTTGTATCTCGCCCTGGTTATTGCGCTGACCAAGCCGCTTGGTTGGTACATGGCACGCGTGTATCAGGGCGAATCCACCTGGCTCGATCCGGTTCTGCGCCCGGTCGAACGCATCCTGTATCGCTTGCTCGGTGTGCGCGCGCACGACGAGATGGATTGGAAAACGTACGCGGTTGCTTTGTTGCTGTTCAGTCTGGTCGGCTTGTTTTTCGTTTACGCCTTGCAACGTTTGCAAAATATTCTGCCGTTCAATCCGCAAGCGCTCGATGCGGTTGCGCCGGACACGTCGTTCAACACCGCCGTCAGTTTTACGACGAACACGAACTGGCAAAGTTACGCCGGCGAAACGACGATGAGTTACCTGACTCAGATGCTGGGTCTGACGGTAAAAAATTTTGTCTCTGCCGCCGCCGGCATGGCGGTGCTCGTCGCGTTCATTCGCGGCTTGACGCGCCACAACTCGCCGACGATTGGCAATTTTTGGGTAGACCTGACGCGCGGCACGCTGTACATTTTGTTGCCCTTGTCCTTGATCGTTGCCTTGCTTCTCGTTTCGCAAGGCGTTGTGCAAACATTCAATCCTTATCCAAGCGTGTCGCTCGTGCAACCCACACTCGATGCGAATGGCAAAATCATCACCGAGCAACTAGTCGCGGTCGGTCCTGCCGCATCGCAAATTGCGATTAAACAGGTGGGCACGAATGGCGGCGGATTTTTCAACGCGAACTCGGCGCACCCATTCGAGAATCCCACGCCGTTGTCGAACTTGATCGAGATGGTTTTGATTCTTTTGATTCCCGCCGCGCTTTGTTACACGTTCGGCAAAATGGTCGGCGACACGCGACAGGGTTGGGCATTGCTCGCGGCGATGCTCATCGTTTTGGTCGTGGCGATTGCCGGTGCGTATGCCGCCGAGTCGGCTGGCAATCCGCGCTTGTCACAAAATATTGATCAAGCCGGCGGCAACCTGGAAGGCAAAGAAGTCCGGCACGGCATCGCCAACTCGGCACTGTGGGCAGTGGCGACAACCGCAACCTCGAGCGGTTCGGTCAACTCGATGCACGATTCGTACACGCCGCTCGGTGGACTTGTGCCGCTCGCGATGATGCAATTTGGCGAAGTGATTTTTGGCGGCGTCGGTTCAGGATTGTATGGCATGTTGACCTTTGTGATTGTCGCCGTGTTTGTCGCCGGGTTGATGGTCGGACGCACGCCGGAATATCTCGGCAAAAAAATTGAAGCGTACGAGATGAAAATGGCGTCGCTTGTGATTTTGATCATGCCGCTCGTCGTTCTATCGTTCACCGCTCTCGCCGTCGTGCTCGATGCCGGCACAGCGAGCATTTTGAATCCGGGCGCGCACGGCTTGAGCGAAATTCTGTACGCGTTCACGTCGCAGGGCAACAACAACGGCAGTGCGTTTGCCGGCTTGAACGCCAACACACCGTTCTACAACACGCTTGGCGCGATTGCCATGCTGTTCGGACGATTCTGGATCAAGATTCCAACGCTCGCGATTGCCGGCGCGCTCGCGCGCAAGAAAAAAATTCCAGCAACCGCCGGCACCTTGCCAACGCACACGCCCTTGTTTGTCGCGTGGCTGATTGCAGTTGTGGTGATTGTCGGCGCACTGGCATTTTTCCCGGTGGACGCACTTGGACCCATCGTCGAACATTTGCAAATGATCGCGCCGTGAGGTGTTGATATGGCTACCGAAAATAAAAACCGCCCCCTGTTTGATCCGCCGATTATGCGGCGCGCAATCCTGGATTCGTTTCGCAAACTCGATCCGCGTCATCAAATTCGCAACCCGGTCATGTTTGTCGTCGAAGTCGGGAGCGTGTTGACGACCTTGCTTTTCGTACAAGCATTGTTTGGTCAGGGCGAAGCATCGGCTGGATTTATTTTTGCGATTGCGACCTGGTTGTGGTTCACGGTGCTCTTTGCGAATTTCGCCGAAGCGATGGCAGAGGGTCGCGGCAAAGCGCAAGCCGATACGTTGCGCCGTGCGCGGCGTGACATCACCGCCAAAAAATTGACCGACGACGGAAAACGCAAGACAAAAGAGAACGGCTCTGCGTCCGAACGTTACTCGTTGGTATCGGCGGCATCACTTTATCAAGGCGACCTGGTTCTCGTCGAGACCGGCGATTTTATTCCGGGTGATGGCGAAGTCACTCAAGGTGTCGCATCGGTGGATGAGAGCGCGATCACCGGCGAAAGCGCGCCGGTCATTCGCGAAAGCGGCGGCGACCGGAACGCCGTGACCGGCGGCACGCGCGTCATCTCCGACTGGCTCGTCGTTCGCATCACGACAAATCCCGGCGAAACGTTTCTCGACCGGATGATCGCGATGGTCGAAGGCGCGAAACGCCAAAAGACGCCAAACGAAATCGCGCTCGACATTTTACTTGCCGCGTTGACAATTATTTTTTTGCTCGTGTGTGTCACGCTTTTGCCGTTTTCGCTTTACAGCGTTTCAGCGGCAGGACAAGGCGTACCCGTAACCGTGACCGTGCTCGTGGCTTTGCTCGTCTGTCTCATCCCAACGACGATTGGCGGTCTGCTTTCCGCGATTGGCATCGCCGGCATGGATCGCATGATTCAGGCGAATGTCATTGCGATGTCTGGGCGCGCGGTCGAAGCCGCCGGCGATGTGGATGTGCTTTTGCTCGACAAAACCGGGACGATCACGCTCGGCAATCGTCAAGCGACGGCGCTTGTGCCGGCGGCCGGCGTGAACGAGCGAGAACTCGCGGACGCGGCGCAGATCGCTTCGCTTGCGGATGAAACACCGGAGGGGCGGAGCATCGTCGTCCTTGCGAAAGAAAAATATCAACTGCGCGAACGCAACATCAAGGAAATCGGCGCGACCTTTATTCCATTCACGGCGCAAACCCGGATGAGCGGCGTTGATTTTGATCACCGCGAAATTCGCAAAGGCGCGGCGGACGCGATTGAATTGTTTGTGCAACACAAGGGCGGACAATTTCCGGATTCGGTGCGCGCTTCAGTGGATGCAATTGCAAAACAAGGCGGCACGCCGCTCGTCGTCGCCGATAACACGCGCGTCCTGGGTGTGATTCAGTTAAAGGACATTATCAAGGGCGGCATCAAGGAACGCTTTGGCGAACTGCGGCGCATGGGCATCAAGACTGTGATGATTACCGGCGATAATCCCTTGACTGCCGCCGCAATTGCCGCCGAAGCCGGTGTGGATGATTTTCTCGCGCAAGCCACACCCGAAACCAAATTAAAATTGATTCGGGATTATCAAACTGGTGGGCGACTCGTCGCAATGACCGGCGATGGCACGAACGATGCGCCCGCGCTCGCGCAAGCCGATGTGGCGGTGGCGATGAACAGCGGCACGCAAGCCGCAAAAGAAGCCGGCAACCTGGTTGATCTGGATTCCAACCCGACCAAATTGTTGGAGATTGTCGAAATCGGCAAACAACTTTTGATGACACGCGGCGCGTTGACGACGTTCAGCATCGCCAACGATGTGTCGAAATATTTTGCGATTATTCCGGCGGCATTTGCGAGCACATATCCACAACTCGGCGCGCTGAACATTATGGGATTAGCCACACCATCCAGTGCAATTTTGTCGGCGGTGATTTTTAACGCGCTCATCATCATTGCGTTGATTCCGCTTGCGCTACGCGGCGTCAAATATCAAGCCGTCGGCGCGGCAACGCTTTTACGCAACAACCTGCTTGTTTATGGTCTCGGCGGGTTGATTGCGCCGTTCATCGGCATCAAATTGATTGATTTACTTTTGGTCATACTACATTTGGTTTAGGAGGATTCCGTGGCTAAGCAAAAACGTAAACCATCCTGGTGGATTCCACTCGCGCTCTTGTTCATGATGCTGGCTCTGCTCATTTTGTTGGGGCGCGATGGCTTACCTGACTGGGCAAATGAAACCGCCGGCATCGGCATCGTCTTGATGCTTTTTGCCGGCACGGCACTGTGGTTTCGTTTGAGTATGCCTTTGTTTTTGGACGAAGAGTTGGAACAAGCCAAGCACGAAGAAATCAAAATCGAAGAGTACTTGCCGGGGCAACCGCTCACACGTCCAATCGGTGACGACAAGTCCGTTGCGGTCAGTCCCGATTTGTCTCAGGTCAACACCTTTGGTCGCTTTCGGAATTGAACACGAGGAAAAACATGTTGGCGCAACTACGCCCTGCGCTTGTCGCGTACCTGGTCTTGACGATTTTGACTGGCTTGCTCTATCCGCTGGCAGTCACCGGCATCGCGCAAATTATTTTTCCACAGCAAGCCAATGGCAGTTTGATTTTCAAAGACGACAAGCCCATTGGCTCGATGCTGGTCGGGCAACCATTCGATGATCCAAAATATTTTTGGGGACGACCATCGGCAACCTCGCTCGTTCCGTACAATGCCGCCGCTTCATCCGGCTCAAACCTGGGTCCAACCAATCCGGCGTTACTCGATGCCGTGCAAGCGCGCATCGCCGCGTTGCATCAAGCCGACCCCGGCAACCTCTCAAAAATTCCGGTGGACTTGGTCACTGCCTCGGCGAGTGGGCTTGACCCGCACATCAGTCCCGCCGCCGCCGAGTATCAAGTTGCGCGCGTCGCGCGAGCGCGCGGCGTCAGCGAAGGTAAAATTCGCGCGCTCGTTGTGCAGAACACGCAAGGTCGTTGGCTCAGTCTCATTGGCGAACCGCGTGTAAATGTGCTAGAATTGAATCTGGATTTGAATGCCCTAGTCGGTAGTCCGTAGTCAGATCTCAGATTTTTCTGACTACGGACATCTGACGACTGACGACTGCCTATGCAAGACCAACGACCTGACCCCGATCAACTGCTCGCGCAGATTCAAAAAGATCAAGCGCAACAACAACGCGGCAAACTGAAAATCTTTTTCGGTCCCGTTGCCGGCGTCGGCAAAACGTACGCGATGCTCGAAGCCGCGCATGCGCAACGCGCCCAAGGCGTAGACGTTGTCGTCGGTTACATCGAAACGCATGGGCGCGCGGAAACCGAAACGCTCGTCGCCGGATTGGAAACGATTCCCCCACGCGTTGTCGAATATCGCGGCGCGCATTTGCGCGAGTTGGATTTGGACGCCGCGCTCGCACGCAAGCCCGCCTTGATCCTGGTGGACGAACTTGCGCACACGAACGCGCCCGGTTCGCGCCACGCGAAACGCTGGCAGGATGTCGAAGAGTTGACGAACGCTGGCATCAGCGTTTACACCACGGTCAACGTGCAACACCTCGCCAGTCTCAACGACATTGTTGAGCAAATCACCGGCGTGGTCGTCCGCGAAACGATTCCCGATGCCGTCCTCGAACATGCCGACGAAGTGGAAATGATTGACCTTGCGCCGGACGATTTATTGCAACGTCTGCGCGAAGGCAAAGTGTACATTCCTCAGCAAGCCGAGCGCGCGCTCCAGCATTTTTTCCGCAAGGGCAACTTGATGGCATTGCGCGAACTCGCCTTGCGCCGCACCGCCGATCGCGTGGACGACCTCGTGCAAGATTACATGCACGACCATGCGATTGATCACGCGTGGCCCGTCAACGAACGGTTGCTGGTCAGCATTGGCTCTAGCCCACACGCGGCGCAACTTTTGCGTGCGGCGAGCCGCATGGCGCAAGCACTGCGCGCCGAATGGCTCGCGGTGTATGTCGAAACACCGGAACACACGTCACTCTCGCAACGGGTGCGTGACCAAATCGTGCAAAATCTCCGGCTCGCCGAAGAACTGGGCGCGCTCACCTTCACGCTCGTCGGGCACAACACGAGCGACGAACTGCTTCGCTTTGCGCACGAGCACAACGTCACAAAAATCGTGGTGGGCAAACCGCGGCGCCCGCGCTGGCATTCGATTTTGTTCAGTACCGTCGTGCAAGACCTGGTTCGCAAAAGCGGCGACATTGATGTGTACGTCATCACGGACTCGGGCGAGCCGGTCAAAACCAGGTCGCGCGCCGGTGAACCAGGACAAATTCGATGGCGACGCTATTTCGGCGCCATCGTCATCGTGGGATTGTGCACCGTGCTCGGCGCCTTGCTTTCGCGCATGGTAGGCGAAGCAAACCTCGTGATGCTATTTTTGCTCGGCATTGTTTTTGTCGCGGCGCGTTTCGGTCTGGGTCCCTCGATCACCGCATCCATGCTCAGCGTTCTGGCATTCGATTTCTTTTTCATCAATCCGCATTTTTCGTTTGCGGTTGCCGATGCGCAGTATCTTATCACGTTCGTCGTGATGCTCGTCGTCGCCACAACCATCAGCACCTTGACCGCGCGCTATCAACAATTTGCCGAGGTCGCGCGCGAACGCGAACGCCGCACCGCCGCGCTCTACGAACTGAGCCGCGAACTCGCCAGCACGTCGAGTCGCGAACGGCTCGCGCACATTGCGACGCAACACATTCATCGCGTGTTCGATAGCCAGGTCACGATCCTTTTGCCCGACGATGCCAACACGCTTGCGCCCACCCAAACCAGCGCGCCGGCATTTGAACTCGACGCGAAAGAACAAGGGGTCGCCGAGTGGGTGTTCGCGCACAATCAACCGGCGGGACTGGGCACCGAAACGTTGCCCGGCGCGCGCGCATTGTACTTGTCACTCATCGCCTCGCACACAACCATTGGCGTGCTGGGAGTACAACCCAATGACGCCAAACGTTTTCTTGCGCCGGAACAATTTCATTTACTCGAAACATTTGCGAATCAAACTGCACTCGCGCTCGAACGCGCGCGGCTCGCCGAGCAAGCGCGCCAAGCCCAGGTGCAAATCGAAACCGAACGTTTGCGCAATTCCTTGCTCAGTTCGGTCTCGCACGATTTGCGCACACCGCTTGCCGCGATCACCGGCGCATCGAGTACTTTGCTCGACAGCGAAATGGATTTGGACGCTGAGGCGCGGCGCGAACTCGCGCAAACGATTTACGACGAAGCCGAGCGTTTGAATCGTTTGATTCGCAACTTGCTCGACATGACCCGCATCGAGTCGGGCGCCATTCGCGTCAAAAAAGAATTGAACTCGCTCGAAGAAGTCGTCGGCGCGGCGCTCGCGCGTCTCGACACGCGTCTGCGCGGTCGCACCGTGACTGTGCAACTGCCGGATAATTTGCCGCTCGTGCCATTCGACAGCGTGCTCGTCGAGCAAGTGCTGATCAATTTACTGGAGAACGCCATCAAGTACACGCCGCTCGCCGCGCCGATTGAAATTGGCGCGACGCTCCTCGCAGAAAATGTCATCGTGACGATTGCCGATCACGGACCGGGGATTGCGCGCGGCGATGAAGAACGCATCTTTGATAAATTTTACCGCGCCCGTAGCGTGACGAACGGCGGCGGTGTGGGGCTGGGCTTGACGGTGTGTCGCGGCATCGTGCAGGCGCACGGCGGAAAAATCTGGGTTGAGCCGCGAAGCGAAGGCGGCACACAATTTCGTTTCACGTTGCCGCTGGAGAAAACGCATGAGTGAACCGGTCATCCTGGTCATCGAAGACGAGCAACCCATTCGCCGATTTCTGCGCGCGACGTTGACGAATCATGGCTATCGCGTGAGTGAAGCCGCGACCGGCAAAGATGGCATCGCGCTCGCGAGCACGCAATCGCCCGACCTGATCATTCTCGACCTGGGTTTGCCGGATGTGGATGGCTTGGAAATCATCAAGCAACTGCGCGAGTGGTCGCGCACACCAATCATTATTCTTTCTGCGCGCGGACAAGAGAACGACAAGATTGTTGCGCTCGATGCCGGCGCGGATGATTATTTGACCAAACCGTTTGGCGTCGGCGAATTGATTGCGCGCATTCGCGTGGGCTTGCGGCATTTTGCCAACGCCCATCCAGTGGACGAGCCAGTGT
Organism: uncultured Anaerolineaceae bacterium; assembly: GCA_964586085.1. Classification (GTDB taxonomy): domain Bacteria; phylum Chloroflexota; class Anaerolineae; order UBA4142; family UBA4142; genus JACRBM01. The sequence continues at coordinate 58,409 of CAZPIR010000001.1, forward strand.
TTGCGGTGGGTGATTTGCGCGTGGATTTTCCACAACGCCAAGTGTTCGTCGGCGCAAACGAAATTCATCTCACGCCGACCGAATACAAATTGTTGACCACGCTCGCGCGGTACGCGGGTAAGGTCGTCACACATCGCCAACTGCTCATTCAAGTGTGGGGCGCGGCGTACGCCGGCGAGACCCAAATTTTGCGTGTGCACATGGGGCAACTGCGCCACAAAATCGAAAATGATCCGGCACGCCCGCGTTACCTGGTGACTGAACTCGGCGTGGGCTATCGCCTCAAAGTAGATTGAACAAGCCAACCCGGAAAACAAAATGAACACGCGGCAGAATAATTCTGCCGCGTGTTTTTTGTTCTGCGTCAAGTTAGGCTCGCGCTGGTTCCAAGGTCAGGATGCGATAAAAGGTGAAAAAGATGACGGACAAGCCAGTGACCGCATAAAACACGATCATCACGGGCGAGGTGGTGTCGGTGCCTGCCAGCAAACCATGCACGGTGATGAACGAGTAGGCGATGAAGGTTGCATAGTGCAACGCGCGCCACACGGCGGGACCAATTTGTCGGCGCACGTAAAAACTGAACGTGACCGGCATCAGCAAATAGAATGCAACTTGACCCAGCCCCACCCAAACCGGCGAAAAGTTGGCGCTGGCAAACGGAATCAACAATTGAGACAAGGTGAAATTCATGTAATGGTCGCCGAGCAAAATTAGCACGTGAAAGAATGCAAAAGCGTAACCGAGCAAACTGGTGAACTGATGCAGGTCTACGGCAAGTGGACCACCAGGCCATACGCGCGCCATCCGATTCGTGATGAGCAAACCGAAAACGACCGACAGCCACAACAACGCATAGCCCACCATCGCCGACGAGCGCGCCAAGTACCAAAACACCTGACCGTTCGTGCCCAGAATGGACGCCGCCATGCCGGGCAACCAACCGGGCAGAATCATCACAGCGAACAATACGCCAATTACAATCGCCGCGAGCAGACCGAGCGCCGCCGGCAAGGACACGACTGGCGTCAGGTTTTCGAGGTCGGTCCCTGATTTCAAGTTATTCATGGCACATCCTTAGCGCGACGAGCGCGTGCGCGTAACCGCGCGAAATTGTGGCGTCGTCGCATTGATTTGGGTCGCCGTTTGCGCTTGCTTGGAAGACTGCACGCTCACCGGCGCGGCTTGCACGACGGTCGTCGTGGTCGCCTGTATCGTCGGCACGTTGGCAAACTGATTCGCCGCGAGTATCCCCCACCCACCGAGCGTCATGCCGATCGAACTTGCCAGAATCAATGCTTTGATACCGTTTGCCGATTGTTTTTTTGCAGGTCGTGGTGTATTCGTATCCATTGGTATGTGCTCCTTTTGCGTTTTCACGTTGACTGACTGACCACCAGAGTGTAACACGTCGCTCGCATTTTGTGGTTAAGGTTGTTTAATCGTTGTGTTAAGGTTTGATGATGGCGTGGGTTCGTCAACATTCCCAAAGCGTGCCCATCCCAGCCGGTTGACGGTCGCGGCTGGGCAACTTGACGTGACACTCGCGCAAATCTATAATGGGCGCATTCTAAATCTGGGAGTTGCCATGAACGGTTTTACCGAAGAGATCACGCTCGAAGGTCACATCATTGACTCGGGTATCTTGTCCCAGGTCTGGGGCACGGTGATGGACCTGGGCGGTGAATTTGATTTGCAAGACATTCGCGTGGGACGCACCAAATCCGAAACGTCATTCGCGCGCATGAAAATATCCGCCGACAGCGAAGAACAACTGCATCGTATTCTCGCCGCCGTGCAGGATGGCGGCGCCGTGCTCGTCTCGCGCGACGACGTGCAAACCATCAAGGTTACGCAGGACGGCGTTCTGCCGGACAATTTTTATTCGACCACACATTTGCCAACCCAGGTACGCCTGAACAATCAATGGGTGGATGTGACCGGCACTGAGATGGATTTGGTGATTGTCATTGATCGCACCGCAAACACCGCGCACATGGTGCCGATGGCGGACGTGCGCGTGGGCGATGCAGTCGTCGTCGGGCACGATGGCATTCGCGTTCTGCCGCCACAACGCGCGCGCGAACGCGAAGTGTTTGCATTCATGGGCAGTCAGGTCTCGTCGGAAAAGCCCAAGCAACTCGTCATCGAAGAAATTGCCAAGGCGATGCGCGAGACGCGCGCGCACGGCGGCAAAATTCTCATCGTCGCCGGTCCCGCGATTGTGCACAGCGGCGCGGGTTCGTTCCTCGCGCGCATCATTCGCGCCGGGTACGTCCAGGTCTTGTTCGGCGGCAACGCGATTGCGGCGCACGATGTCGAGTCGGCACTGCTCGGCACGTCGCTCGGCGTGTCGCTCCGTAGCGGCGAAGCGATTGAGGGCGGGCATCGCCATCACATGGTCGCGATCAACGCGATTCGGCGCGCGGGTTCGCTTGCGGCGGCGGTCGAGCAAGGCATTTTGAAACAAGGCATTATGTACGAGTGCATCAAAAACAAGGTCGAGTTTGTGCTCGCCGGCTCGATTCGCGACGACGGTCCGCTTCCCGATGTCATCACCGACACGCAAGAAGCACAACGCAAAATGCGCGCGGCAATCCAGGGCGTCGAGATGGCGTTGATGATCTCGACCATGTTGCACTCGATTGCGACCGGCAACATGTTGCCCGCGTCGGTCAAGGTCGCGGCGGTGGACATTAACCCGGCGGTCGTGACCAAGTTGGCAGATCGTGGCACGTTCCAGGCACTCGGCCTCGTGACCGACGCCGAATTGTTTATGCGCGAGTTGGCGGAAGCATTGCAAGTTTAAGGTTTCCGGTTTTAGGTTAAAACACGCAACCTGAAGCCGGAAACTCTCTAACCTTAACCCATGACCATCCTCGA
>CAZPIR010000002.1:0-28286 GCA_964586085.1 uncultured Anaerolineaceae bacterium
TGTTCGCCGGCAAAGTGTTGGTGTTCGGCGGGTACGGCTGGTGCTCGCGCGGCATTGCATCGCGTGGTCGCGGCATGGGCGCGCGCACGGTGGTCACCGAGGTTGATCCACTCCGCGCGCTCGAAGCGGTGATGGACGGTTTCGAAGTGATGACGATGGAACAAGCCGCCAAGATCGGCGATATTTTCGTCACCGCGACCGGTGACAAGAACGTGATTGACGAACGCCATTTCCACTTGATGAAAGACGGCGCGATCATTTCGAACTCGGGTCACTTTAACGTCGAGATCAACATCCCGCAACTCGAAAAAATTTCCGTCGAGAAACGTCGCCCGCGCGAATTCGTCGAACAATTCGTTTTGGCAGATGGTCGCCGCATCAACTTGCTCGCCGACGGTCGCCTCGTGAACCTCGCGGCGGCAGAAGGTCATCCGTCGTCCGTGATGGACATGTCGTTCGCGAACCAGGCATTGAGCGCGGAATATCTCGTCAAGCATCACGGTGAGTTACCCAAGAACGTTTTTGCGGTGCCGGCTGACATTGACAAGGAAATCGCGCGCCTCAAACTCGAAGCGATGGGTATCACGATTGACAAACTCACGCCGGAACAAGAAGCCTACCTCACGTCGTGGGAAGAAGGCACGTAGGCAGTAGACAGTAGACAGTAGACAGACATTGGGTTTGCTGACGACTGACTACTGACTATAGACTACCGACTACTGATAAAAGGAGCAAATAATGAGTACTACATTCATGACCTCGCCGCAAATGTTTTTGACCTCGGAATCTGTGACCGAAGGGCACCCCGATAAAGTCTGCGATCAGATTTCGGACGGCGTGTTGGATGCGATTTACAAGCAAGACCCGATGGGTCGCGTGGCGTGCGAGACGGCGGCGAGCGGCGGCTTGGTCGCCGTGATGGGTGAAATCACGACGACGGCTTCGTTCAATCCGTACGAGATCGTGCAAAAGACGATTGAGAAAATTGGTTACACCGATAGCAAGTTCTGGCTCGATTTCAAAACCGCGGGCATTATCACCGCGATCAAAAAACAATCGCCCGACATTGATATGGGCGTGAGCGCGGCGCTTGAAATCCGCGATGGCGGCGGCGATGCGATTGACAAAATCGGCGCGGGCGACCAGGGCATGATGATCGGTTTCGCGTGCAACGAAACCGCCGAGTACATGCCGTTGACGATTTCGCTGGCGCACCAACTCGTCAAGCGACTCGCCGAAGTTCGCAAAGATGGTTCCCTGCCGTACCTCGGCCCCGATGGCAAATCCCAGGTTACCGTCGAGTACGCGTTCGGCAAACCGAAACGCGTGGACGCGGTCGTCATTTCGACCCAGCATCTCGACAATGTGTCGCAACAAAAAATTCGCGACGATGTGATCGAGCATGTCATCAAGCCAATCATCCCCGCGCAATTCCTCGACGCGAAAACAAAATTCTATGTGAACCCGACCGGTCGTTTCAACATCGGCGGTCCCGTTGGCGATGCCGGGTTGACCGGGCGCAAGATCATCGTGGACACGTACGGCGGCATCGCGCGACACGGCGGCGGCGCGTTCTCCGGCAAAGACCCGACCAAAGTGGATCGCTCGGGCGCGTACATGGCGCGTTACGTGGCGAAAAACTTGGTTGCGGCTGGACTCGCCGAACGCCTCGAAGTCCAGGTCGCGTACGCGATTGGCGTCGCGCGCCCGATCTCGATCATGGTCGAGACGTTCGGCACCGAAAAAGTGTCGCACGAAAAAATCGTCGGCTTGGCAAATTCGCATTTCGATATGCGCCCTGCCGCGATTATCCGCGATTTGGATCTACGCCGCCCGATCTATCAACCGACGGCGGCATACGGTCACTTTGGTCGTCACGACATTGACGCGCCCTGGGAACGCATGGACAAGGCGGAAACGATTCACGCGGAAGCCGGGTTGTAAAAATAATTTTGTAGGGGCGATGCATGCATCGCCCCTATGCATACAAAAGGAAAAAAACCAAATGGCTGGTCAATTGTTGATCGAGGATATTCAAGTCGGTACCGGCACCGAAGCCGTCGCCGGTAAACGCGTGACCGTGCATTATCGCGGCACACTGACGAACGGCACACAATTTGATGCGTCGTACGATCGGATGCAACCGTTCACGTTTTCGCTTGGCGCGGGTCAAGTTATCAAGGGCTGGGATCAAGGCGTTGCCGGGATGAAAATTGGCGGCAAGCGCAAACTGACGATTCCGCCGGAATTGGGTTACGGCGCGCGTGGTGCGGGCGGGGTCATTCCACCGAACGCGACTCTCGTGTTTGAAGTCGAACTCCTCGAAGTGGATTGAGGCGATGAATAAAATTTTTGGCTTGCTCGCGTTGACGATGGTTGTTCTGCTCGCCGCGTGTTCGTCGGGCAATCAACTCGGCATCCAAGATTTGACGGTTGGCACCGGCGCGGAAGCCGTTGTCGGCAAGCGCGTGACGGTGCATTATCGCGGCACGCTCACCGACGGCAAACAGTTCGATGCGTCGTACGACCGGGGACAACCGTTCACGTTCGTGCTGGGGGCAGGGCAGGTGATTCAGGGTTGGGATAAAGGCGTCGCCGGAATGAAAGTTGGCGGCAAACGCAAGCTGACGATTCCGCCCGACCTGGGTTATGGCTCACGCGGCGCAGGTGGTGTGATTCCGCCGAACGCAACCTTGCTCTTTGAGGTTGAATTGCTCAAAGTCGAATGAAAGACAAAACCCGAAGGATTGAATATCCTTCGGGTTTTGATTTTACTTGCGTTTCTTGCCCGCATCGGCGAGACCGCCGAGGAACATGCGTGCCGGATTTAGTTTGGTGTCTTCCCAGTTTACACTCGACGGGTTTTCGTCGAGCGTGCCGCTTTGCCACTTGGCACGTTCAGTTGCAACGGTCTTGACCATCGCTTCGATGCCGGCGGCATCCTCGCGTTCGATCATTCGCCGCACTGTCTGCAACTGCTCGCCCATTACATCGAGCCAGCGTAACAAGTCTTGGCGATGCGTGAGCAATTGTTCGCGCGCGGTCTTGGGGTCGTCGGAGACGATTTCGGTCGCGACGCGAAAATCGCCGCTGGCGAGTTTGCCAAGTTCACGCCAACCCGGACTGGTCATGGTCGCCGCGCCGAATGTGGTTGCGAGCAACATCGGCAAGTGCGTCACGCCGGTCATCAAGCCATCGTGCTCGGCGGCGTCAATAAAGTACGGCTTGGCGCCCAACATTCCGGCAAAATTTGCCATCGTGTCAATCGCTTCGCCGGTTGCCGCCGGCGCGGCGACGAGACACCACGTTGCATCTTGAAACAGGTCGGCGTCTGCCACGTCAATCCCATGTTCCATTTTCGCGCGATTCGGTTTGAGCACCGGATTGCCCCCGACGAATTGCGCGCCCGTTGGCAAACTCTGTGCCGCATCGAGCACGGACACTTTGGAGGTTGCCGTATCGGTGATGATGGTGCCGGTGGCGAGGTGCGGCTTCCGGGAGTCGAGCGTGCTCGCGATGCTATCGAGTGGCAGAGCGAGAATGATCATGCCCGCGCCATCGCACGCGTCAATCAAATTCCATTTCGTTCCATCCACCGCGCCGCGCTTTTGCGCTTTCGAAGACACGCCCGGGTCTTTATCGTGTCCGATGATTTCGACATCGAGGTTGGCTTTTTTCAGCGCAAGCCCAATCGAGCCGCCGATGAGACCCAAGCCAATGATAGTGATGCGTGATTTTGCCATGGTTACCGCCACGAACCGGGCGTTCTGCCTTCGATGTTCAACTTGCCGGTGAGCGATTGAACATTGCCGCCGTTTTTGTCCATGATGAAAATTTCGAGGCGACCTTGTCCGCCGCGATCCGAAGCGAACGCGATCCAGTTGCCATCGGGCGACCAGGTGGGTGTAAAGTTATTGCCCGCGTTGGTCAGTTGTTTGGGATTCGCACCATCGGCGTTGCGCAACATGATTTGGTACGTGCCGTTGACTTGCTTGGAATAGTACGCGAATTGCGTGCTCGCCGGATTCCACGCGGGTGAGCCGTTCTCGCGTTTGTCGTCCGTCAATTGTTGCGGACCACTACCGTCGGCGTTCAATCGCCAAATTTCAAACGCGCCACTGAGGTTCGAGACGAACAACAAATGTGTCTTGCCCCAGGTCACGCCATGAAAACTTTCGCCCGCGCGTCGTTGAATGTCTGCCGCGCTGGATGGGAAAAAGCGTTCGGCTTTCTTTTCGCCACCCTTGGGAATGTAATAGATGAATTGGGAACGATAGTTGTCGTCCATGCCGATGTAGAAAATGTTCTTGCTGTCGGGCGACCACGTGGGGCTGGAAATGCCTTGGTGGGTGTAGATGCCTTTGTCAATGCCAGGACCCAAAACCCACAAGTTGTTTGTGTTACCCGGTCCATCAATGTACGCCACGGTTCCCGAATTGTCCGGCGCATAAGCAAATGGCGCGGCATTCGTAATTGTCTTTTCCCACAGATCAACCGGGCGCGGACCAATTTGGCGTAGTTCGGAAACGGTCTTGCTGTCAAACCGATAATTGTTGAGCACAAAACTCGATCCGCTAAACGAAACGAGACCGAGCGTGCCTTTGGGTGCGGGCACGACAATCGTTGGCGTCAACGAAGCGGCGGCGGCTTTGGTCGGTGCGGCGGCGCCCTTGGTCGGCGTGGCTGGCGCGGCGACGGCAACGACCGGGAGCGTGTCGAGTGTGCCGGTGATTGTCACAAAAGTCGCGGCGAGCCAAGATGGCGTTTTCGGATCTGGGTAAGCGACTTGGATCCACGAACCATCATCATTCTTGCCAAGCACGGGCGCGCTGACGTTCTGGGGCATCTTGCCGGCGATGCCGTACTGAATGCCGGGACCCGAACGTAGATTGACCTGTTGTTTCGTCGTCGCTTGTACCGGTACTGGCGTAGGTGTTGGCGGCATCGGTGTCGCGGTGGGCACGAGCGGTGTAGGCGTAGCCGGAATGGGTGTCAGCGTTGGCGCCAATGTCGGCGTTGGCGGAACTGTGGGCTTGGGCGTCGGCGTAGGTGTAGCGAGCACACCACAGCCGGTCAACGCCATCATCAACAATCCCAATACGATCAAAGCAAAACGGTATTGCTTCATTTCAACCCTCCTTTATCAATTTAGAACGGAATGCCGGTGAGTAGACCCCATAACCGATCAACGGGTGTCCAAAGCACATACGTGGATGCGCCCCCCACCATCAACAACATCAAAACAAAGAAACCATACTGGCGAGTTTGTTCAAAACGTTCCGCCCATTCATAAGGCAAGAGACCCAGCAGGACAGTAAATCCATCCAATGGATATACCGGGATGAGATTCAAGAAACTGAGAATCAAATTATAGTGACCAATCTGCCACGCCACGTTGATGATTTGAATCAACCACTCGGGCGAATCCATGTCCAAGATGAACACCAACCCGCGCACGACAATGGCGAACATGACGGCGATGATCACGTTGGCGGTTGGACCGGCAAACGCGACGAGCGCTGAACCGGTGCGCGGACCGGTGCGTAACGCGTACGGATTGATGCTGACGGCGCGTCCCCAACCAAACCCGGCGATGACAAACACCAACGCGCCCATCGGGTCGAGGTGCGCATGCGGCGCCAACGTCACACGACCTTCACGACGCGGCAAGGTGTCGCCGAGCCAGGTTGCCATCGCCGCGTGGGCGAACTCGTGCACGGTGATGCCCAGCACTACGGCGAGAATCAAACTAAAGATTGCGACGAGTGGATTGGAACTATTGAGAGCACTGAGGATGAGCATGATCACTCCTTCAAAGCGAACGGCGGAATTATACCACAAAAAAAATAATTGTCGAAGAGATTTTTGATGGCAGGAATGGGATTTCACCCGGACGCAAACTCGCGCGCGCAGTGTTAAAATAAATCGCCGGGAGCAAAATTTAAGGTACGCTTTTTTCATTCCTATTGTATAATGCAAACGAGTTCGCGAAAAAATTTTTTAACACAACGCGAACATAGAATAGGCGAGGACGCTGTGAAAATTTTGGTCGTCTACAATGTGATCGAGTCGTCGGAGGAAGACACCGACGAGCTTTTATCTGAACAGGAAATTGTTTTTGTCGAACAAGAAATCGAAAAAGCACTGCAAGTGCATGGACACACCACCGTGCCCGTTCCGGTCCGCGATGATCTCTGGGGTCCGCTTCGTCAGTACGATCCGAATGAATGGTTGATCTTTAATCTGTGTGAAAGCATTCGTAACAAGACTTATCTCGAACCGTACATCATTTCTGTTTTTGAGCATCTGGGTTTTCGTTACACTGGTTCTGACCGCCGCACTTTATCCAACTGCCTCAATAAACCGCGCGCCAAAGAAATTTTGATGGCGCATGGCTTGCCGACCGCCGCGTTCCAAGTTTTTACCCCGTGGACAATCAACCTGCACATGCCGTACCCGCTGTTCGTCAAACCCGCGTCCGAAGATGCGAGCATTGGCATCACGCTCGATTCGGTGGTGCATGATGAACGTGCTCTGCGTCGTCAGGTGCGATATATCTGGGACAAGTATCACGAACCCGCGCTCGTCGAAGAATTCATCGAAGGTCGCGAGTTTAACGTGACCGTGCTCGGCAATGACACGCCGCGTGTTCTGCCACTCTCCGAAATCAACTTTCGCCGCAAAGAGAATCCGTTCGCGTGCATCGTGTCGTTCCGAGCCAAGTGGGTCTCGACCTCGCCCGAATACATTGACACGCCGCCGACCTGTCCGGCGGATGTCAGCGATTCGCTCAAAGCGCGTATCGAAGATATAGCGCGCCGCGCGTACCAAGCGATGGGCTTGCACGATTACGGTCGCGTGGACATTCGCGTCAAGAACGGCATGCCGTACGTCCTCGAAGTGAATCCGAACGCCGACCTTTCGCCGGACGCCGGCATTGCGCGCGCCGCCGGCATCACCGGCATGTCGTACGCCGACCTCGCCGACGAAATCACGCGGCTTGCCGCGCGACGATACCGGCTCAAAGGTTTTGCGCGACCGCGCATCGTCAGTTACGAACTGCGCGCGCGCAGTGTGGGCGCGGATGGCGTCTATTCCATTCCAGCCAGTGCACTTGTTCCGACGCACACGCGGGAACCGCGCCTCAAACGCGCTCCAGCGGTTGCCACGATTCCAGCCAGTGCATAGCCTATGTTAATCGAACCGCCGAAACCAACTGACGCGTCTGCGATTGAACGCATGGCGCGTGAGGCGGGCGTCTTTACCGCCCAAGAAGTGACGGTCGTGCAGGAAATGCTCGACACGTTCTTTAATCCTTCGCCGCGCGACGATTATTCGTTTGTCGTTTATCGCAACGGCAACCCAAACGCGATTGGAGGCTTTGCCTGTTTCGGACCGACCCCATTGACCGACCGGGTATGGGATTTGTACTGGATTTGCGTGGACCGCCACGAACAACGCACGGGCATCGGCAGTCAAATTCTCGAAAGCGTCGAGAACGAATTGCGGATGCGTGGCGCGCGTGCTGTTTATCTCGAAACCTCTGATTCGCCGGACTATAGTGCCGCGCGCGCGTTTTATCTACGTCACGGCTACGAATGCGTCGCGCACCTTGAAGATTTTTACGCCGACGGTGAAGGCAAAGTGATGTATCGCAAAAATCTTAACGAGCAACCACGACAGGCGGGCAGATAGCCCGCCTGTTTTCTTATTGACGCTCTTGCGCGATTATGTTACGATGCGCGCACGTTTAATCCGAGTCTAAGGAGGAACCATGTCTGACCATTCCAACGATTCGATGACACGCCGCCAACTTCTCATCGCCGCCGGCGCGGGCGCGATTGGCGTTGCCGCGACGGCGTACGGCTTGACGCAAACGAGCGACGAAACGCGCGCGCAATTTGACAAAGAGTTGAGCAAACTTCGCAGTCTCATCGCTTTGTACGAACAGCTCGACAAGATCGGACTGGACAATATTCTCGCCAACGGTTTGTCCATGATGCGCGGTTTGTTCGACGCGCTCAAGTTGGGCGTCAAGTTGATGCGCGACGGTGTGAACGCCGCCGAGAATGCGTGGAAAAGTTTTCAGAACACGCTTCTCGCGCTTCGCAAAACGGCTGACCAAATCGGACAGATGGCAGGCGATTTGCAAAAAAAGTTTCAAGCCGCCGAACGGTTGGTCGTCAGCGTGATTGGCACGGCACTCCCACTCGCCGAGTCCATTGGCAACTTTTTCAACTCACTGCTTTCCAAGATTCCGTTTGTCGGCGAAGATTTGCGCCGCGCGGCGAATGGTCTCGTTGATCTAGTGCGCGCGATTCCCGCGTTGGTTGAAGCCGTGACGGCGCAGTTGCTCAAACAGTTGAACGACTTGTTCTTTCAACCCACCGGCAAAGCGAACATTGAGCAGACCTTGATTGACCCGATCACGGTCAACTTGCTCGACCCGCTCAAAAAATTTCTGGGCGATTTGGATATGCTCGTCGCCAAATGGGAAAAGGATTTTGTCGCGCCGGTCCAAACCGCGCTCGATGAACGGCGCGTGGTTCGCAAGCAAATCGCCGAGTATCGCACGCAATTTCATGTGTAACGACAAATGAAAATTCTAGTCAACAATGTAGAAATGGCATACGACGACACGGGCGGTACGAGTGTGCCGCTCGTGCTCATTCACGGCTTTCCACTCGACCGCACGTACTGGGCGGGGCAGGTGAGCGCGCTCGCCAATGTTGCGCGCGTCATCACGCCGGATTTGCGCGGCTTTGGCAAATCGAGTTTGCCGAATGCGCCGGTTTCGATTGACCAGTACGCCGATGACGTGCGCGGCTTGCTTGATGCGCTGGGCATTGAACGCGCCATCATCGCCGGACTTTCGATGGGCGGGTACATTGCATTGTCGTTTTACCGGCAATTTGCAAATCGTGTGCGCGCGCTGATTCTCGCGGATACGCGCGCGGGCACCGATTCGCCGGAAGGCAAACTCGGACGCGATGTGAACATCAACCTTGTGCGCGAGCAAGGCGCGGCGGTTCTCGCCGAAAGATTGTTGCCCAAACTTTTGCTCCCGCAAACACTCGCGACGAACGCGCCTGCCGCCCAATTTGCGCGCGCGATGTTGTCGCGCCAACCGGTTGAAGCGATTGCCGCCGCGCTCGCCGCGTTGCGTGATCGTCCCGATGCCGCACCGCGCCTCAACGAAATCAACGTGCCCACGCTCATTATCGTCGGCGAGCAAGATGCGCTCACGCCGCCAAGCGATTCGCACATCATGCGCGATGCAATTCACGATGCGCAACTTGTTACGATTCCAAACGCGGCGCACCTCGCGAACCTCGAACAACCCGCCGCGTTCAACCGCGCGATCCAGGAATTTCTCGCGTCGCTATGAAAAGTTGGTTTGTCCGCGTCCGTTTCCCCGCGCTGATTCTTTTCCTCGCGTTCGTCATTCGTTTGCTCATCGTGGTGAACGTGCCAAACGGATTTCCCTGGGACATGTGGGGCTGGATCGAAACGACGCAACGCCTCGTGGTCAATGGGTTGCCCAACATTTATGCGGAACACCTGCAAGGTAATTTGTATCCGCCCGGTTTTTTCTATCCGCTCTGGTTCACCGGGCAAATCTATCGCGCGTGTTGCTCGCCGCAATTCGATCCACAATCGCCGACGATTGAATTTTGGTTGCGTCTCAGTTCGATCCTTGCCGATTCGTTCATTGCGGTCACGGTGTACTTGATTGCGCGAATGTGGTTGAGTACGCGCCGCGCGTTCGCGAGTGGCGTTGTCTATGCGTTGAATCCGGTTGTGCTGACGACGACGGCATGGATGAGCATGATTGGCGATCCGTACTATCTCTTGCCGGTCATGCTCGCGATTTACTGCGCGCTCAACGAACGCTGGTCGTGGGCGTCCGCGTTGATTGCGCTCGCGGTGATGATTAAACCGCAAGCGATGGCATTCGTGCCGCTCGTCGCGTTCCTGATTGTTACGCGCGCCGATTTGCGCCAGATGATTTTTGCCGGCGTGAGCGGTGTTGTCGCTGGACTAAGCGTGTGGCTTGCCTTTATTTTTGGCGGGACGATGGAGCAAGCCGCGCAACTCTTCACACGAATGCGTCTCGCCTTTCCGTTTCTGCATGTGTTCGCCGACAATCTCTGGTTTCTGCTCGCCGGCGGACGTGACCCCTGGGATCCGGTTGCGCCGAACGTTGTGAACCCGAACGCGCCGATTCCGTACGACACGGATTTATTCCTGGGCTTCATCGCGTTCCGTGAAGTGGGCTTGCTCGCATTTGGCGCATTGGGTTTGATTCTGCTCTGGCTGTTACTCGGGCGCACCAAGCCGCAAACGGTGGTTGCCGCCGGCGCGGCAATGGCGTTGGGCTTTTTCATGCTGAGCACACGCATGCATGTCAACTATGCGTTTCCCGTGTTCGCGTTTCTTGCGATCCTGGTCACTGCCGAGTGGCAATACATTCCCATCACCTCGATTGTTATCATCACTTCGTTGATTGATTGGGAATTGCTTGACGAATTTATTCCTGACCGCGCGATATTGAAAACCGTTCATCTCATCAACGCTGGATTTTTCGTGCTCGCGTTTGTCATGTTGCTCGTCGTTGCAGGGCGTACGATTTTGCGTGAGCCGCGCGCGGGCGCAATTCGTGTACCGCTTCGCACGCTTGTCGTGCTTGCCGTGCTCGCGTGCCTCGGCGCGGCAAGCCTTGTGTGGTTCATCTGGATTCGCGAATAAAAAATCAAGCCCAGCAATTTTGCTGGGCTTGATTTCTGCTGAGAGCGCACCAGGTATTTTAACGCTGGTGAAACTCGACTTCGGCATGACCGCCATTGAGTGTGACATCCGCATAGGTGTTCAACCCAAGCGGGATGACACGCCAGGTGCCGGTGCACGAGTGCGCGAATTCGACGACGTACGGTCCGCGCTCCGGTTTGGTGCCGGTCAATTTAGGATCGCTGATAAAACTGCCATCGGTTGTCGCGACGACGACGGGCCAATTCGTTTTGCCAACCACAATCGCGAGCAGAGAACAAGGTCCGGTCCCGCGCGTGTTGGTGATGAGCACCGCTTCCCACAAATTTGAATTTGGGTTCGGGATTGCCGGCGCGGGCAAAACCACAATCGGCGCGGGCGTTGCCATCGGCGGATAGTTTGGCGGCAGGTTCGGGTAACTTGGGTACGATGGATATGATGGATACGATGGTGGCGGCGCAATCGGTTGAAGCGGATAGGGCAGTGGGTTTGGCATCGGGTTCGGATTGTTCACAAGCGGCATTCCGCCGGGAATGAACAAGCGTTGTCCGACGTACACAAAATTCGCATTCGCTAAACGGTTCGCAATTTGAATCGCGTACGGCGTTGTGCCAAAGCGGTACGCAATGTTCGCGAGAAAATCGCCGGGGCGCACGATGTAAAATGTGCCGACTGGACCAGGCGCCGGATTCGGCACCGGACCCGGCATCGGGTTGGGCTGTGGCATCGGCGCATAACCAGACAAGCGCAAGACCTGACCGGGATAAATCCAATAATTTTGCAAACCGTTCGCTTGCATCACTGCGCTAACCGATGTGCCGGCGCGCGTCGCAATCGAAAAGAGCGTGTCGCCGTTTTGCACCGTGTAGGTCGAGCTGGCAGGTGCGGGTGCGGACGAACCTGGAATCGTCAAACGTTGTCCGACGTAAATAAATTCGGCGTTGCGTAGGTTGTTCGCCTGGACGATTGCGTTGACCGACGTGTTGTAGCGGTTCGCAATCGAAAAAAGTGTGTCGCCTAACGAGACGACATGGTACAGTGGCGAATCGGCGGAGACGTTGGTGGCAAGTCCCGCTACGCCGAGCGCAAGCAAAACGACGAGCATTAAAAGTAGACGCAACGAATACTTCATTCCTTTTCCTCCTTGCCCCGCTTGGTGCGGGCTGGGCGTGCTGGGACCACTGCTTTGGGCGCGCGACGTGTTTTCGGCGCGACCTCAACGATGCGCTTGGCGCGCGATGCCGGGCGTGGTGCTGGCTCGCCGGCAACCTTGGCGCGTCGCGGCGACGACGCCTCCTCGGATGCCAGTTCATCGAGTTCTGCCAGTTCTTCCTCAGTCTCGATCTCGCGCGCCTCAATAAAGGTATCGAGGTCAGTGCGGCGCACGCGATAACTGCCCTCTAATTTGACCGCTTTGAGTTTACGCAGTTGAATGTAGCGGCGGATGGTGAACGGACTAATGCCGAGAATCTGGGCGACCTCGTTGGTGCTGAAAAATTCACGTTTCGCCGTCAAACTCCACCTCGCTTTGTCTTGCTCAGTCTTGCTACATTCTACGGTATTTTGGTAGGCGTGTCAATATCTTATCCAACTTGTTGCCCAGTCTGCCATGCGCGTGACCCCGGTGGTCAGGGTAACGCGTCCGCCGAAACCCACGGCGGGTTTGAGCGCGATGACCTGACCACGAATATGAAATTGCGGATTGCCGATCTCGCCGATGCGATAGGTGATGTGCGTGAATGGTTTGGCGATGCCGCGCACGGTGAACGGACCGCCAGTGTGATACAGGTCGTCCAGGTCTTGCGGGCGGGCGACCATAGGCGGCACACCGCGCGGGTCGGCAAAGGTCACGGCGTGTTGGATGAGCGTGCCATTCGTCGCGGTGAACTCTTCGGTCACGTCGAGGTCAAAGATCGAGTTGTGCCATTTGAGTACCACCGGTTCGCCATTGCGCAACGCGGCAAAAAAAAGTGTTTGTTCCGAGTCCGGCGCGGCGATGGTCAGCTGAGTGTACTCGGGCAGTTCGACCTGGGCGGCGAACAAGACAGAGCAGATCAAAACAATCAGCCAGGCAAAAATTAAAATCGGTCGTGGCATAGTAAGATGAAAAGGGCGGGTCATTGACCCGCCCCCCAATCAATTATTTGATGACGCCTTTTTCTTTGAAATACTTGGTTGCGCCGGGATGCAAAAATTTTTGCGCGTCGGCACTCATTTGCGTGACCGCAAGTGCGGGTGTCAACTTGGTCACTTCTTTGGCGACTGCTGTCAAATCTTTTTGATTGTCGAACATTGCTTTGAGAATTTGATACAGCCGATCTTCGGGGAACGTGTCCATCACGTACAGGACGGCGGTGATGGCAAGCGTCGGCACATCCGCGTCTACGCTCGAGTACGAACCTTTGGTAAAAGCGGACGGATGGAACACGCCGGGATTCGCTTTCATGATCTTGTCTGCCGCGTCGCCGCTGATGGGCAACAAAACCATCTTCAAGCCGGGCGTCGAAGCCAGATCAATAATCGCGGCAGTGGGTACCGCGCCGCTCCAGAAGAAGGCATCAATCTTGCCGTCCTTGAGTGCGGCGACGGATTCTGCCGCGCCCAATTTTTCGCGCGTCAGGTCCTTGCTCCAATCCATGCCCAAGCCCTTGAACACGTAATCGGCTTGTTCTTCCGTGCCGCTGTTCGGCGCGCCGGTCGAAACACGTTTGCCTTTCAGGTCGGTCACGGCTTTGATGTTCGTGCCTTCCTTGGTGACAATGTGCAAAGGTTGTTCATAGAAACTGAGCACGGCGCGAATCTTGTGCGCGCCGGTCAAGCCGGGCATTTTGCCATCATTGACCCAGACCCCGTGATAGTCGTACGCGAATGCCATGCGCGATTTGTTTGCGGTCAACAATTTCAAATTGTCGAGCGCGGCGGTCGTGGCTTCGACGGACGCATCGGTGTTCGGTACGTTCTTGGCAATGACGCCGCTAATCGCGCCGCCGAGGGGATACCACACGCCACCGGTGCCGCCGGTCGCAATGCTGAACGACAACTTTTCTGTCGAAGCCGCTGGCGCTTTGGTCGGCTCTGTCGCCGCCGGCGCCTTGGTGGGCGGTGCCGAAGTTGGCGCGGCGGTTGGTGCGGAACACGCCGCGAGTAGTACGATTGCCAAAACCATCAGTACAACGCTAGTCCACTTGAACATTTTTCTCCTCCTCAGAAATTTGGTTTGGACCCAGGGTGGAAACCCTGACGCTAGGTTACCGGCACATGACGATTGAACCAATAGTGTCGCGCGACGACAATCGCGCCGAGCACAATGGGCAAGAGACCAATCAGCGTTAAATCGAATTGGTCAACCACCATCCAAATTGCAATCGCGATCAACCCCGCGCGTTCAACGAGATGCAGTGACGCGCGATAATATCCGACGATGCCAAGCGAAAGAAAGTACAACGCAAAACCGCTGTTCACGGTTGCCATCAAAAAGCCGGGCAAGGTCGCGCCAACGATGAGCAGGTTCGCGCCCTCTTTCGTCGCGGAAAAAAGAAATGGCACGAGGAATGCCGGGAGCGAATACTTCCACGCCTGCATCATCGAACGGAACGGATTGCCGCCGGTGACGGCGGCGGCGGCAGAGGGCGACAAGCCGACCGGCGGCGACACCTCGGAGAGCACGGCGAAATAAAACGCGAGCAAGTGCGCGACGTGTTCCGGCACGCCGACCTTGACGAGTGCGGGCGCGACCATCACGACGGTCATGATGTACGTCGCCGTGATGGGGAGCGACAAGCCGACGATGAACGAGGTGAACAGGGCGAGCACGAGCGCGAGCAAAACATTGCCGCCGCTCAACGACATGATGAGTTGCGAAATTTTCAGACCCAGGCCGGTCAATGAGAACACACCGACAATCAA
Organism: uncultured Anaerolineaceae bacterium; assembly: GCA_964586085.1. Lineage (GTDB taxonomy): Bacteria > Chloroflexota > Anaerolineae > UBA4142 > UBA4142 > JACRBM01. The sequence continues at coordinate 14,674 of CAZPIR010000002.1, forward strand.
CCCTGCCGCCGCGAGTAAGACGGCGACCGGCAACATATTTTTTGCGCCTTCCATGATCGCATCAATCAATCGTTTGGGCACGAGCCACTCGTCGCGATCCTTACTCAGGAAACTGGTGGCAACGACCGACAGAATTGCCCAGATGGCAGAATTTTCTGGCGACAAGCCAAACGCGAGCAAGATGACGAGCAAGACCAACGAGATCAGGTGATAACTTTTTGTGCGCATCACTTGCCAGAACGTTGTCCCGGTCGAATCAGGTGGCGCAAAATGATATTTTTGCGCTTCGAGGTCTACGACAAAAAACGAGCCGAGATAGTACAACAAGGTCGGCATTGTGACCATCACGACGACATCCCAGAATGAGACGCGCAAAAATTGCATAATCAAAAATGCCGCCGCGCCCATCAACGGCGGTGAAATGACGGCGCCGATGCCGCCCGCTGAAATCAACCCCGCCGCCATATCTGCGCTGTAACCGGCTTTTTTGAGGATGGGCCACATGATTGGTGTGACCGACATGGTCGTTGCGACGCCGCTTCCTTGTGGACCGCCGAGCAAGGCGGTCGTCACAACCGCGCCGCGTCCCGCGCTCGATGATTTGCGTCCCATTACCGCGAGTGCCAGTTCGAGCCAGAATTTGCCGGCACCCGCCGCGTCCATCAACACGCCATAAACGACGAACAACATTACGAATGACACGCTCACCGAAATCGGCGTGCTGAAAATACCTTCGAGCGTCATGTACATGTGACCGACGATGCGGTCGAAATCATAACCCTTGTGTCCGAGCGGACCAGGAATGAAATTGCCAAACAAGGCATAGAGCAAAAAGCCGACGAGGACAAACGTAAAGGTCAGGTCTACCATGCGGCGCGACAATTCGATAAGGAGCAAAATCGCGAGCGCGCCAAAAATCAGGTCAGGAACTTCGGGGAGAGTCGAGCGGCGGATGAATTGATCGAGGTCGAGCAAGGCGTAGGCGATAGTTGCAACGCCGATGGCGGCGAGTGCGAGGTCGAGGACATTGCCCCAGCGTCCGGCGCGGCGCGAGGTGGGATACGCAAGAAAGGCAAGCAGATAGATAAAGCCGAGGTGAACCATGCGAAACGTGTAGGTGTCAATCGGCATCACCGCGCCGTACAATGACCACCCCACAAACGCAACGTAGAACGCGCCAACCACAACGGCGGCTGGACCCTTGAATTCGCGCACGCAAACCTCCCTGTTTGAATTCGACCGAGTGTCAAACCATGTCAGAGCGCAAACCCAACTCAATCCGATAAAACGAAAACGCCTTTGCATTCCAAAATATGCCAAGGCGTTCGCGGCCTTTACGAGCTTGTGGACGACCTCTTCATCGTCAACCTAATTATAGCGTGAGCGTGTCGAAAAATCAAATGTTAGAGGTAACTCTTGCCGGAACCTTCCAATTGCAAACCGGTGTGGCGCAGTAAAATACTTTGGGCGATGCCCAGCCCGGCAAGCAGGGTGATGAGCGAACTGCCGCCTGAGCTGACAAACGGCAAGGGCACGCCGACTGCCGGCACGAGTCCCAGGTTCATCGCTAGGTTGACCCAGCTCTGAATGAAAATGACTGCCGCTACGCCAATCGCAATCAACTTGCCATCCGGTGTGCGGGCGAGCCGCGCCACGCGAATCAAACGGAACAAGATGAACACGATCAAGGCGAGCACGAACAACGAGCCGAGAAAGCCCAACTCTTCGCCAATGACTGAAAAAATAAAATCGGTTTGGCGGATGCGGAGAAAGCGTAGTTGGCTTTGCGTGCCACTGCAAAAGCCCAGCCCCCAAAAACCGCCTGCGCCAATCGCGATGCGTGCCTGCGTCACATTGTAACCGGAACCGAGCGGGTCGCGGGTCGGGTCGAGAAAGGTCATCAAACGTTCGACTTGGTACGCGCGCAAGTTGGGCAAGATGACGAACGGGGTCAGCACCGCCAACACACCCACCACGATCAACACATCGCGCCAGCGCATCCCTGCGGCGAGCGCCATCAATGCCCAGGTTGCGCCGACAACCATCGTCGTGCCCAGGTCAGGTTGCACAAAGATCAACGCCATTGGCACGGCGACGAACAGAAACGAAATACCCAGATAGCGCCACTGGGACATTTTATCGGCGTGGTCGCCCATGTATTTCGCGGCGATCAAAATCGTAGCCAGCTTGGTCGCTTCCGAAGGTTGCAGTAAAATCACACCCAGGTTGATCCAGCGTTGCGCGCCGAACGTGACCTCGGCCAAGAACACAATCGCGAGCAGAGCCACGATGCCGCCCCAAATCAACCAGCGAAGCGCACCCCACAAACGATAGTCCACGAATGCAAGCGAGAACATCGCGGCAAAGCCGACGATGCTGTACAGAATTTGCCGGATCACCGGACTTTCCCAATCGAGCGATTCGCCGGTGATGCACGCCGTCGCGCTATAGATCATTGTGATGCCGATGATGACGAGCAAGAGCGCGGCGCCAAATAACCAAAAATCAAAATGCGTAAAACGCGGACGCGATAAACGTTCCATAACGCTTAAAATTACTTGCGCCGCTCGCGTCGCGTGTTGGTCAGGGGAATGTTTGCGACGAGACGTTGTGAACGGTCGGTGCGCGAGATCGAGACCTCGACGTGCGCGCGGTCAATGTCAATGTGTTTGGAAATGACGTTGACGATTTCGTCTTTGAGCAATTCCAATGTTTCGGGCGACAGGTCGGTGCGGTCATGCGCGAGCACCAATTGCAAACGCTCTTTGGCGACATTCGCGCTACCGGTGGAGCGACCAAACATGCGGTTGATGAAATCCATCGCGCTCCTTTTTTATGCTTTCCACAATCGCGCGAGACGATCCAGGAAACCAGACGACTCGTGAAAAATCTGGAACGGCACATCCTCACCCAGCAAACGTTGCGCAATGCGTGTGAACGCGCCGCCGGCGGCGGAATGATCTGCCAACGCAACGGGCTGTCCCTTGTTCGTGGACGTGATGATCGTTTCGTCTTCCGGCACAATGCCGAGCAAATCAATCGCGAGCATTTCAAGCACATCGGACGTGTCGAGCATTTCGCCGCGCTTGACCATCGCCGGGCGCAGGCGGTTGATGATGAGTTTGGGCGAGGGCTTTTCCTGGGATTCGACCAAGCCAATCACGCGGTCGGCATCGCGCACCGAAGAGACTTCGGGGGTGACGACGACGATCACGCGATCCGCCGGCGCGACCGAATATTTGAAACCACCCTCGATGCCGGCGGGCGAATCAATCAGCACAAAATCAAATTATTTTTTGAGATCGCCGCAGACCTTGATCATTTGCTCGTCGGTCATCGCGGTCTTGTCGCGTTTTTGCGCGGCGGGCAACAAGTACAATTCCGGCAAACGCTTGTCCTTGATGAGTGCCTGCCGCATGCGCACGCGCCCCTCTGCTACATCCACCAGGTCGAACACGATGCGGTTTTCCAAACCCAAAACGACATCCAGGTTGCGCAAACCAATGTCCGCGTCTACACACGCCACGCGTTTACCGCGTCGCGCCAACGCCACACCCAGGTTTGCCGTCGTCGTTGTTTTGCCGACGCCGCCCTTGCCGGATGTGACAGTGATGACTTGTCCCTCCATCAATGCCTCCAAACCGGAATATGACCTGCTTCCAGTTTTAATCAGGAAAAAAACCTTGACCGTGTTTGAGCTAGGTGCCCCACGGTTCGATCAAAATATGCCCGTCGCGCACGCGTGCCATTTCGGCGGGCCACCGCAGAACGCGATTGCCTTCCGGTGCGCGCGCGATGAAATGTCCGATGCGAAGTTGCGTAGGCGTCAACACCAACGCGCCGACGAGCGCATGTTCGTCGCCGTTTGCGCCGGCATGAACAACGCCGCGCAATTTGCCCCACACAATCACATCACCGTCCGCAATCACTTCGGCGCCGGGATTAATGTCGCCGATCACGATGACCGTGCCGCCGTGACGCACGACCTGTCCCGAACGAATCGTGCGACGCAACACGAGCGGCGCGTGCTGATCGGTCGCCACCGCTTGCGCCACTTGTTCCGGTTGCGATTCGGGCGGCGGAATGGTTGCGCGCAGTTGATCGAACGAGGCTTGCGCGTGCGCTTCGCCCATCACCGAGGCGAGCGTCATTTCGTGTTGCGCGAGCAGGGTGATCATTTCTTCGAGTTGTGTGACCTCAACCGAGCGTCCCCCGGTTTCGAGGAGCACGCGCGCGCCGCGAAAAAACGATTGCGCGCTGGGGCGATTGAGTTGCGCGCTCAGTTCGTTCATCATCTCGCGCCAACCGCCATCGCCCAGGGTGATGATGATGCCTTCGCGAGTGCCTTTGAATGTGACGTTGCTCATAATTAGTTCGATAGTTAGATGGTTCGATCGTGCGCTAGTGCAATCGTGCGGCGAGTATCCTTTCTCACTAACGCGCTATTGCACCAAGGCGCTACTGAGTTGGAACGAATTGAACCGTGTAGCGTTTGTAGGGTTGAACCTCAATCGCGAGCGGATCGGAATCGGTGGGCGAGAGAGTGCGCACGCACCAACGCGTGGCATCGTGCCAGTAAACGCCGTTGAAACGGAATGCGCCGTTGCCATCGGTTGTCGCGGTGAACACGGCATTGCCATCGCACTTGTCCACTGCCACGCGCACGCCGTTCACGCCGCGCCCAGTCACGTCCACCACCGTGCCAAAAATGCCGGGCAGTTCGCCCCAGGTATCCACCGTCAACATGCGGCCGGCATATTTGCGTGCGGGCGCAACTGGTCCACTGCCACCGCTGGGAGCCGGGGGACGAACTACGACCGGCGGCGCGATGGGTTGTGCCGCGCTTGCCAACGGCGCATCCGGGTTCAAACGAAAATACGCGCGCAAAATATCTGTGGTTGCCGGTCCTGCCGCTTCGGAACCTTCGCCGCCGCCGAACACAAACACCGTGACGACGACCTGGGGGTTTTCGTACGGCGCGAATGCGGTGAACCAGGCGTGCGTCGGCAAGTGTCCGTTGACCTTGGGTCCATAAAATTCGGCGGTGCCGGTTTTGGCGGCGACGGTGATATCGGCAAGGTTGGCTTTGATGGCGGTGCCGCGCACAACCGCTTCGCGCATGCCTTCGCGCACGATGGCAAGGTTGCGATCATCTACCTGAACCCGATGAATTATTTCGGGTTGAATTTGGCGGATGATGCGTCCTTCCGAGTCCACAATTTTTTGAACGAGTTGCGGTTTGTAGATCGTGCCACCGTTCGCAATTGCCATTGTATAATTGGAAACCTGGAGTGGCGTTGCCAGTACGTAACCTTGCCCGATACCCATGTTGTATGTGTCGCCGACAGTCCAAATGTCGCCAATCGTTTTGCGTTTCCATACCGGGTCGGGCACGAGACCTTTGGCTTCACCGGGCAAATCAATCCTGGTCAACGAGCCGATGCCAAACATGCGCGCGTATGCGGCGAGCCGGTCTTCGCCCAGCCCGGAATCGAAACTGGGCGACTCGCCGCCGGCAACTTTGTAGAAAAACACGTCGGACGAATTTGCCAACCCTTCACGAATCGCGAGCGCGCCAAACCCAGGTTTGTACCAATCGTAAAACGGTTGTCCCAGTGAAGGGTCGTCGGGATAGTACTTGTTCGGCACCCAGATGACGCCGGGCGTGGTGAGTTGGGTCTTGATATCAATGACCCGTTCTTGCAGTGCCGCGCTTGCCGGAATCAACTTGAAGGTCGAACCGGGTGGATATTGCCCGGTGATGGCTTGATTGACGAGCGGATGTAAAGGGTCTTGCGCGAGATTAGTGTAATCGTCCACCGAAATGCCGGTGGCAAACAAATTGTTGTCGTAACTGGGTAGCGAGACGAGCGCGAGCAATTCGCCGCTACGCGGGTCTGCGACAATCGCCACGCCTTGTTTGGAACGCGCCGACTTGATTGCCTTTTGCAAAATTGTCTGGACGGTTTTTTGAAACTCGCCGTCAATCGTCAGAATGAGATTGTGCCCGGAGGTGGGCGGCGTTTCGTCCAGCTTGTCCACCTCGCGCCCGGCAACATCCACCGCAATGTGTCGCTCGCCCTTGACGCCGCGCAAATCTTCCTCGTACGTGTACTCGAGCCCGGTCAAGCCGACCTGGTCGGTGGGCGCATAGCCCTTGTACTGCTCCAACGTTTCGCGCGGGATGCGCCCAGTGTAACCCAGGATTTGCGAGAACAACGGTCCGTCCACGTACTCGCGCACCGGCTCCAAGCCCACGCGCACGCCGGGAAAATCGAGATGATTCTCTTCGAGGTAAAACGCGACCTGGCGCGGCACGTTCGATTTGATGAGCGCGGGCGCAAACGGATCACGTTCGGCTTTGGCGATCAGTTCACGCAAGCCGGGTTTGCGTTTGGGCGCGACGACCACGCGCTCGACATCAATCGGCAGACTGGCAACGGCATCGGCGATGGTTGTTTCGATGACGGTCTCGATGGGCATGTCGAGCAAGACCGCGAGCTTTTCGATGATGCGCTCTTCGTCTTCATCCGGCAAATCTGCCGGCACAATCGAGACGTTGAACGAGGGAATGTTGCGCACGATGATTTTGCCGGCGCGGTCATAGGCAATACCGCGCAAGGCGTCAGTCTGGACGATGCGGTACCGGTTTTGAAACGCGGCTTGGCGAAAGTATTCGCCTTGCGCGATTTGCAGGTTAGCCAGTTGTAGAATTAGAATTAGAAACGCGGCAATGATCGCAACGCGCAAAAGGCGAAAACTGCCGCGGGGTTTCTCTTCCTCTTCGGTTACACTGCCCGCTAGTGAATATTCGTGCTCGGGATCGTTCACGCGAAAAATTATACCCTAGTTTGCCGGAATTGGCAACGCATCAATTAGCGATGGGTTCGCGCTCGGCACGCATCATGCGCAAAAACACTTGGACAATTTGCGGGTCGAGGTGCGTGCCGGCTAGCGATTCGACGTGAGTCAACACTTGATCCATTGTCCAGGGTTCGCGGTACGGTCTCTGCGAGAGCAAGGCATCCCACACGTCCACAATCGCAAAGATGCGCGCCGCCAGTGGAATTTGCTCGCCTTGCAAGCCGCGCGGATATCCTTTGCCATCCCAGCGTTCGTGGTGGCAGTACGGGATATCGAGCGTGGGACGCAGATATTCGATTTGCGAAATCAGTTCGTTCGCGTAAAACGGATGGCGTTGCATAATGTGCCATTCGTCGTCCGTCAAGGGACCGGGCTTGAAGAGGATGCGGTCGGGAATACCCATCTTGCCAATGTCGTGCAGTAACGCGCCGCGCCGGATATTTTCGATTTGCTCATCGCTCAGTTGCATCATGCGGGCAAGCCGCACGGAAACCTGGGTAACGCGTTGGGTGTGCCCTTCGGTTTCTTCGTCGCGCAGGTCAAGTGCGCGTGACCACCCTTCGAGTGTTGCGTTGTACGCCTGTTCCATTTCGCGCCGTGATTTTTCGGAATCCTGGAACAAGCGCGCATTTTCCATCGCGACGGCGACCTGGTTGGAGAACAGAATGAGCAGACGCTCATCATCGGGAGTGAATGCGTTGGTGTGTGTGCTCAACACGGCAAGCACACCGAGCAAATGTTTATCGGTTTCGACCGGCACCCACAAGCCCGATCGCACATCCGGGTCAACCTGAATCCAGCGAGATTCGTTGGTCACATCAGGCAAGTACAGCGGCAAACGATTACGCCCGACCCAGGATGTGATGCCTTGTGTATCGGTGAGTGGCAGGTCGAGCTTGTGCAAATCGCGTTGCGTCACCTGTGAAAACCCAATTGCCATTTCAACGCGCAAACTATCCGTCGTAGAGTCGTAGCGCAAAAACTCGGCGCGGTCGGCGCGCAATGCTTGCATCGTAATCGTGAACAGAAATTCAAGTTGCGCCTGGGGTTGCAAAACACTGTTGAGCGCCAAGCCCGCATCGTACAGCATGGCGAGCTGCTCGGCGCGCGTACGGGTCTCTTGAAATAGTCGGGCGTTACGCACCATGCTTGCCGCGAGACCGGCGAACAAGGTGAGCAGGCGCGCGTCGCTGTTGGTGAATTGTCGCGTCGAGGCGGTGGTTTCGGCGATGGTGATGACGCCGACCAACTCGCCACCGTACAGCATCGGCACGCCCACGATCGCGCCGAGCGGCACTGGGTCTTCCAATTTCATGCGCGCGTCCCAGGTTTGATAATTATCCACAACAATCGCTTGGCGGGATTCGCCGACTTGACCCACCAATCCCTGACCCAGTTTGACCCGTTTGCCAATGGTCAGGGCGATGCCTTTTTGCGACACCAATTCAAAATCACCGCGCACAAGGTCGTACAAATATGCCGTGCCCATCGAGGCGCGCAACAAACCGATGGCGCGTTCGATGATGTTTTGCAATAAATAGTTGACATTGTGTTGCGGCGCGGCGAGGTCGCTGGCAGTGGCATAGAGCGCGGCAAATTGATTTGCGCGGGCGTGGCTCTCGCGCAAGAGGCGAGCGTTTTCCAGCGCGATGGCGGCTTGGTTGGCAAAGATTTGCAGGCCGGGCACATGCTCCGCGCCATAAAAATTGGGAATGGCGCTGTCGAGGTTCAAGATGCCGAGCACACGTCCTTTGGTACGAATGGGCACGCCGAGGTGCGAACGAATCCAGCGTGACTCTGGCAAATCAACCCAGGTGGGATGTTGCCCCGTGTCGGAGATCAAATCTACTGGACTGTCGGCGAGGGTGGCGCGGTGCATGTTGGTGAATTGGGTGAGGTCGAACCGTTGTGCCATAATCCACGCTTCGCCGCCAAAATGCTCAAAGCCGCGCGAGCGCACCACGCGTGCCGCGCCTTGTTCAAACAACATGATGTTGACCGTGTCGTGTTGAACCACGCGTCCGACATTATCGAGAATGCGGTCAAGCACCTGGTCATAATCGAGTGTGCTGTTGAGCGCCTCGGCAATGTCGCGCAAGCTTTCTGCGAGAGTCCGTTGTTCTCGCCCTGCCGCCGCGGCGCGCGCGCGTTCGTACTCGCGTGTTTGCAATTCTTCTGCCAGGTCGTTAAAGGCGTGTCCCAGCTTGTTGATTTCACCGGCACGACCCGCGTACGCGACGCGCGCGCTCCAATTGCCGGCGCGCAAATCTTCGGTCACGCGAATCAACTTTTGCACCGGGCGCACAATCGCAATTTCGCCCAAACCCCACGCGGCAATCGAGGTCAACAAGCCCACCAGCGAAAGAACAATCAAGGTGTTCTGCAACAAATTGTCGGCATGGGCATACGCGGCAAAAGTGGGAATGCCAACGCCGATAAAAATGTTGCTTGTGCTAGTTTGGTGGGGCACGAGCGTGTACAGCCGCACGACGTTATCGGTATCACGTACATCGGCAGACAAATTTTCGGCGCGGGTCAAAATTTTTGCGCGCGGATCAGCTTGGATCAGGCGCGTCCAGGCATCGGCACCGTTGACGCGTGTGGCGAGGGTGTCATCTTGCGAGATAATCAGCATCATCGCGTTGGCTGGCAATTTTTCCGTTTCCGCGAACACGGCAAACCAAGCAGTATCGAGCGCGGCAAAAATCAATCCCTCGGTTGCGCCTTGTTCGTTGGTCAAGGGCAAGGCGATGTTGACGGTGGGCTTGCCGCCGAACGAGCCAAGCTCAAAGTCGTCGCTTTTGGCAGATTGGGCGCGCAACAGCGCTTGCAAATAGGGGTGTTCTTCCAAGTGGATTGGTGCGGTCACTGGCGCGGCACTGCACGTCACCTCGCCGGCGCGATTGATCACACCCAGGTTGGCGTAAAAAGGGTACGTCTTGACGGCGGCGAGCAAATCTTGGCATGCAACCGGTCCCTGCGACCGAATGGCGGGCAGATCTTGGAGTGCCAAGAGCAATTGATGTGCCGCGCCAATCAATTCGCGCTGGTTCATTTTGGTTTGATCAGCCCAGCGTTTGGTTTGTTCTTGCGCGGCTTGGGTGGCAATGGCGCGTTGGGCATTGCCGTTATAAAGTGCCAAGCCAACTGCCGGGATGATGGCAAGGAGAACAATCAGGAGCAGGCGCGCCTGGAGACTGGTGAGGCTGTGGACGGGCAGATTGCGCCGAAGGAGTGCCATACACTATGAATAGCACAACTCGAACGAGGCGTCAACCGTGCCGCCTCGCCCCCCATTGACATTCATTCCGATTGGTTTTAGATTGTGCGCCACCTGTGACGAGTTTGCCAGCGAGACGGATGAAGGTCGAGAATGATTGATCTGCTGATTCAGCAAAATGCGCTCGTTTGTGCTTGTGACTGATTGAGTGAGTCTACTGATGAGTGTTTCTCCTAAACCATCTCCAACACGTCTGATCTTTAGCCCGGCGATTGGCTTGATGAATCGCCTTGCATTGCCCCAAAAATTTGCCCTGATAAGTTTGTTATTTGCTTTACCGTTGATGCTTGTTCTGGTTTTGTTTGTTCGCCAGGTCAACGCAAACATTGAATTTGCGGCGAAAGAGCAACGCGGCGCGTTGTATTTGCGCGCCGCGCAGGCAATGTATCTCAGCGCTTTGCAGGGCGCGGTGCGCGAGCAGGATTTTCTCAACGACAAGGCGACGCGTGAAGAATTACAACGCGTGCGCCGCGAGATTGATCAGAACTATGACACGCTGGCGCAAGCCGAAGCGTTGTACGGCGCCGACCTCGAAACGGGTGACAAGTTTCGCGAGGTGCGCAATGACCTCGATTTGATTCGCGCGCGCGAGATCACCCCGCAAACCGGCGGCGACGATTTGATGTACCGCTTGATTAGCGACGTGCGCGCGCTCATGTCCACCGTTTTCAACACGTCCAACCTCGCGTTCGATCCCGCGCTCGACAGCCACTATGTGATTGATGCCTTGCTGGTGCGGATTCCCGAAGGACAAGACCTGGTTTCGCAAATCGTCGCGCTCGATATTCCGACGATGGCGCAGGAAGGGTCTACCGCCGGTCTCGCGCGCACTTCGACGCTGAGTGGTTTGCTTCACTCGAACACCACGGCTCTGCGCAACTCGATGCAAACGGCGTTTCAACAAACCGGTTCGTCTAGCTTGCGCCCGGCAACCGAGAAATCGCTCCAAGAAACGGTGGATGCGACGAATCGGTTTATCAATTCGGTGGGGCGCGTGTGGAGTTTGCAGGGTATCGGTCCGCTGACGGACGAGTATCGCGCGACCGGTTTGCTCGTGTTGAATTTGAGTGCGCGTTTTTGGAGCGCCGGCATCACCGAGCTGGATGTGCTATTGCAAACGCGCATTGACACGCTCAATCAACAACGCACGCTTGCGCTCGCGCTGACGGCGGCGATGCTTGTGCTCGTCGCGTATCTTTGGGTCGGCTTTTATCTCGCCGTGATGCGCACCGTGTCACGGCTTGATGAGGCGTCGCATCGCATGGCGAGCGGCGCGGTTGGCGGCGCGATTTTGCTCGACACGCGCGATGAACTGGGACAGATTGTTGGGGCGTTCAACAACATCGCGTCCGCGCTCGTGTCCTCGTCCCAGTATCGTCAAGCGATTGTGGACAGCGCGCCCGATGCCATCATCACAACGGATGAACAAGGTGTCCTTGTTTCGTTCAATCCCGCCGCCGAAAAAATTTTTGGTTATGCCGCGTCCGAGGTGATTGGGCGCAAGGTGGGTGTATTGGTGGCGGCGGCGACGGACGACATGTTTGCGTCGTTGACGCAGGGAATTCAAATGGGGCGCGACCGGCGCGAGACGACCGGCACGCGCAAAGACGGCTCGACGTTTCCGCTCGACCTTGCCGTGACCGAAGCGCGGCTCGGCAAACAACATTTGTACATTGCGATGATGCGCGACATTACCGACCGCAAACGCGCGATGGTTGAATTGCAAAAAGCCAAAGACGATGCCGAAGCCGCGAACGAAGCCAAGGGTTCGTTCCTCGCGAACGTGAGCCACGAGTTGCGCACACCGCTCACGTCGGTGCTGGGTTTTGCGCGCATCATCCAAAAACGTTTGGACGACACAATCTTTCCGCGCGTGCCGGCGGGCGACCGCAAAACCGACCGCGCGATGACGCAGGTGCGCGAGAACCTGGGAATTATTTTATCGGAAGGCGAACGCCTGACCGCACTCATTAACAACGTGCTTGACCTGGCAAAGATCGAAGCCGGTAAAATCGAATGGCACATGCAATCACTTGCCGTGCAAGAAATTATTGCGCGCGCGACGACGGCAACCGCTTCGTTGTTCGAGACCAAGCCGGTGCAGATGGTTACAGAGGTCGAAGGCGATTTGCCGGTCATTACTGGCGACCGCGACCGTTTGATTCAGGTGGTCATCAACCTGATTTCAAACGCAGTCAAATTTACAGAGCACGGCGCGGTGACGATTCGCGCGCGGCGCGAGGATGACCACTTGCTCGTGAGTGTGACCGACAGCGGCATCGGCATTGCTTCTCAGGATCATGCCAAGGTGTTCGAGCAATTTGTTCAAGTCGGCGACACGCTGACAAACAAGCCGATGGGCACGGGGTTGGGCTTGCCGATTTGCAAGCAAATCATCGAACATCACGGCGGCAAAATCTGGGTCGAGAGCGAGTTGGGCCAGGGGAGCACGTTCGCATTTACCTTGCCGGTGCCCGAACAGGAACCAGAGCCAATGCCCATCGAGCCGTTCGTGACGACCATGCTCAACATGGATTCGCTCGTCACCCAGTTGCGCGCGCACATCGAAAGCGCGACGAGCACCGAGGCGTTGGGACAACGCACCGTCCTGGTCGTGGACGACGACAATGCGATTCGCGAATTGTTGCGCCAGGAATTGGAAGGGGCGGGCTATCGTGTGCGCGAGGCGCGAGATGGACGCGAAGCGTTGGCGCAGGTCAAGCGCGAACGTCCCGACTTGTTAGTTCTCGATGTGATGATGCCGGAATTATCCGGCTTTGATGTTGCCGCCGTGCTTCGCAACGATCCGCAAACGTTCAACATTCCCATCGTGATGCTTTCGATTTTGCACGACCCGGAACGCGGTTATCGTTTGGGCGTGGATCGTTATTTCACCAAGCCGATGGACATCAAGATTTTGCTCGGCGAAATCGGCGCGTTATTGGCGCAACGCGTCTCGAAGAAAAAAGTGTTGGTTGTGGACGAGGACGCCGCGACGATTCGGGTCTTGACCGAGGCGCTCGCGTCTCAGGGTTACACGGTGACAGCGGCGCAGACCGGCGAAGAGGGCATTGCCAAAGCAATTGCCGATCAACCCGATATGGTGATTGCGCGTTCGGTGCTTTCCGAAAAGCACAATCTCGTGCAGACTCTACGTTTTGAAAAAGGGTTGGAAAAAGTTTTCTTTTTGCTGTTTCAGTAATTGGAGAGTGAGGGGGCGACGTGGATCAAAAAATTCTCATCGTAGATGATGAAGCGCACATTCGTTTGTTGATCGAGCAGACGCTCGAAGAGTTGGAAGATTTTGGGGTGGAACTCGTAACGGCGGACAATGGCGTGGACGCGCTCGAATTTATCAAAACCGCCAAACCGCGTTTGGTGTTTCTGGACGTGATGATGCCGCGCATGAATGGCTTTGATGTTTGCCAGCAGGTCAAGCGCGACCTGGGTATGCACGATGTGTTTATCG
>CAZPIR010000002.1:28296-36008 GCA_964586085.1 uncultured Anaerolineaceae bacterium
TGATGCTCACCGCCAAAGGTCAAGAGTTTGACCGGCAACGCGGCGAGCAGGTGGGCGCGGATGTGTACATGACCAAGCCGTTCGATCCGGATGAAATTCTTGCTCAAGCTCAACAGGTCTTGGGTATTCAAGCGTAACGTAGAGACATTCGCGGAGCGTGCAACGTCTCTACCTTACATCCTCAAAAATCGAAATGACTGCCACTTTTCTCCCCGCTTTATCGCGCTTACTTTCGCGACACGAGATCGCCGACTTGCTCAACGCGTTTGCCTTGCCGTGCGCGCTCGCACTTGCCGACGGCAAACTGTTCGCGCGCACCGCGACCTGGACACACGACGCGATTGATTTGAATGAGCGCGACGCGTACCGCGTCTATCCCTTGATTGTGCGCGGGACAACTCTTGGTCTGCTCGCGGTTGCCGGCGCGGCGACGGATGCGGAACGCGCCCTGCAGTGCACGCTCGATTTGCTCATTGCGCAATCGCTCGAAAAACGCGAGGTCGCCAACGAAGCGCTCGAACGGTACCGCGAAATCAATTTGATGTATCGCGTGAGCGAAACGATTGGCTTGTCCCAGGATGCGAATGCGATTCCGCGCATGGCGCTCGATGAAAGCCAGCGGGTCATTCGTGCGTCGGCGGGAATGGTGTTGGTCGGCGAAAATGTGCAAGCGAGTTTTGGCGCCGAGTCAGACTTGCGCGCGTTGCGGGTGGCGGCAAGCGAGGTGATTGGCACGCCGCGCGCGTCAATCATCAGTGAGACACACGCGCCGGAGTTCGACGCGATTTTGTGGACGCCGTTCAAAACTCAGGAACGTGTGCTGGGTGGCATTGTCCTGGGTCGCGGCGCGGGTGAACTAATGTTTACCGCGAGCGATGAGAAATTATTGATGGCGCTTGCCGGTCAAGCCGCCATCGCGCTCGAAAATGTTTCACTGCATCAAGCCGAACTTGAAAAGGTGCGGCTCAAACGCGAATTACAACTCGCGTACGATGTGCAGGCAAGTTTGATCCCGCGCGAAACACCGAGTGTCCCAGGTTGGGAGTTTGCCGCGCACTGGCAACCCGCGCGCGAAGTCTCCGGTGATTTTTACGATTTTTTCTCGGTGCCAACCGGGCAGGGCATCGTCATCGCGGATGTGTCGGACAAGGGGATGCACGCGGCGTTGTTCATGGCGTTGACGCGCAGTACTGTGCGCGCGAGCGCGCTCGCCGCCGATTCGCCCGCCGATGGTTTGACGGGCGCGAATCGTTTGCTCTGCGCCGATTCGACCGGCGGCATGTTCGTGACTTTGTTTTACGCGCAACTCGACCCGGCGAAAAATGAAATCACATACGTGAACGCGGGACACAATCCGCCGCTCGTTCTGCGGGGTGCGACCCAGGAATTGGTCGAACTGAATCGCACCGGCATCATGCTCGGTTTTGACGATTCCATGGAGTTTGGTCAGCGTCAGGTCACGCTGGAAACCGGCGATATGATTTTGTTTTACACCGACGGCGTGACTGAAGCGAACAATGCCGAGGGCGAGCAGTTTGGCGAGGAGCGTTTGCGCGCGTTACTAATCGAATACGCGAATGCCTCGCCGAGTGAACTGCTCGACGCACTCAAGCATGCGCTCGCCGAATTTATCGGCACTGCCGCACAGTTTGATGACATTACGATTGTGATTGCCAAGCGCGTGCCCATCACGCAACAACACATCACGATCCAGGATGCCACCGTTGCGAGCGTGCCGCGCTTGCACGAGTTTGTCGAAGCGGCGTGTGCCGCTGTGAATGCCGATGAGGATTTGACGTTCGCGTTCAAACTCGCCGTTGAAGAAGCGTGCGCGAACATTGTTCAGCATGGCTATTACGAACAACCTGGATTCATCGAACTGGATTTTGACGTAGATGCCGAGCGCATCACGGTCACGATTGTAGATCACGCCCCCGCGTTCGACCCGACCCAGATTCCGCGCCCAAATTTGCAAGCGAGTTGGGAAGAGCGTCAGATTGGCGGGCTGGGTTGGCATCTGATCCAGGAATTGATGGACGAGGTGGTGTACGAACCGGGCACGGCACGCGGTAATGTGCTGACGATTACCAAACAACGCGGTCACGACTAGGAATCTCTGAAAATGTCGTCCAGCCCGGTTTGCCACACGTCGTCGAGCGGCATGAACGATTGTTCCTCAAATTCCTCGGATGCTTTGCGCAAAAATTCCCGAACGTTCGCATCCGGCATTTTTTCTTCGAGCGCGTCAATCTGCTCGCCCACCGAGCGAATCAAATCGCGGCTCTTGGTTTCGAGGTGACTCAGGTCGAGACCCAGTTTGCACATGTGATCCACGCGCCGCATAATGTCGTACCACGCTTTCCAATCCTGCTCGACCGACAAGCCCTTGAGCATCGGTGAAATTTGCGTAAGGTCGTACATCGGCACGAATGCGTACATCGAAACGTACTCTAGTTCGAGTTGCTCGGCGCGATCTACGAGGTACGAGCCGATGCTGACGCCGCCCTCGTAATTTGAAAAACGCACGGCGTACTCGTTCAACTCATCCTTCAAACGCGGCAGACTGTACGTGCACGAGATTTGGCGATCCTTGTCGTACGGCACGCCGGCATACACGCCGCCAAAACTGATGACGCGCCGCGCGCGCATCTCGCGCGCAATTGTAAAGAACACATCGGCATACCGTTCCGCGTTCAGGTGCGGCTCGTCGCCGACAAAAATCACCAGCCCTTTGCGCGAGTTGCCGCTGTAAAAAATTTGATTCTCGTGCCGCTGTAATTCTTTGCGGTACCCGTTTTCTAATTTAATTTCCGGGCGCAAAAAATCTTGCGTGCCCGGCACCTGGAACAGATAAAACGATTCCGGGAACACGCGACCAATTCGGCGCGCATTCGTCTGCTCGATCAAATAACGCGGCAAAGCGGACGACACGGTGCCGGCGTCTGCCCACTGTCGCCAACCTGCCAACATGTACACTTCTTCCGCGCGTGGTTTTTCCAAAAGTTCGAGCGTTTCATTTAGCACGGCTCACCTCGTTGGCGATAGTATACGGACGTTTGCGGACAAGTCAATTGCGGGATTGGAAATGCGTTTATGCTATAATGCGCGGCATGAATGAATTTCACATCATCGAAAATTTGGATGTCCGTGCGTGGGATGATTTTGTGGCGACGCATCACGGACATCTTTTGCAAACCGGCGCGTGGGTCGAACTGAAAGCGCGTTTCGGTTGGCGTGCTCTGCGCTTGATGTTGGTGTGCGGTGACACGCGCGTTGCCGGCGCGCAAATGCTCGTGCGCGATTTGCCGCTTGGTTTGCGTTTTGCGTACGTGCCGCGCGGACCGGTCGCAGATGCGAACGATCACGATGCGCTGCGCGAATTGATTCAAGCGATGGTCGCGCGCGCGAAAAAAGACGGCGTGTTCGTTTTGCGAATCGAGCCGGATGCTGTTGAGATGCCGATTGAAATTCGCGGCGAACTCGCGCCGACGATTCAACCGCAAACGACGATTCAAGTTGACCTCACGCGCGACCTGGACACGATTCTCGCGGAGATGAAATCGAAATGGCGGTACAACATTCGCCTCGCCGAACGTAAAGGTGTGACGGTGCGCGCGGGCGATGTGCGCGACCTGGATTTATTTTATCGGTTGTTGGAAATTACGAGCGCACGTGATCGTTTTGCCATTCACTCGCGCGAGTACTATCGCGTTGCGCTGGAACTGCTCGCCGCGCGCGCGCGTTTGTTTATCGCCGAGTACGCGGGCACGGCGCTCGCCGCGATTTTGGTCACGGCAGTTGGCGACGAAGCGATTTATTTGTACGGCGCGTCGTCGAATGAGCAACGCGAGCGAATGCCGAATCATGCGTTGCATTGGGTGGCGATTCAATGGGCAAAGACGCGCGGATGTAAGCGGTACGATCTGTGGGGCTTGGGCGCAACGGCGAATGCGGACGAATCGTCCGCGCATGGCTTGTATCAATTCAAACAAGGTTTTGGCGGCACGTTCGTCAAGTACGCCGGCGCGCGCGAAATTATTTTTTCGCGTTTCAAGTACGCGTTGTATGCGCGCGCGGTTGCTTGGCGACGCGGGTCAATCGGATGAAAAATAAAAATGCGGCTCTCAAATCGAGAGCCGTATTTGTTTTAGAGCGGTTGCCAATTGAGTTGATGGTTTGAATTGTAGAGACGTTGTACTGCAACGTCTCTACACCACCGTAAATTGAATTGGGAATCGCTTTAAGGAAGCGAGTAGACGTTGAAATTTTTGAACGGTACTTTGAGTCCAGGGAACGAACTGCCCGACGAAAAGGCACTGCCAATCCACAAATCCATACCAAATGTGCCAGTCAAATCAAGTGTCGCCACATATTGCTCGTTCACAAAGAAATAGCCGACATTGTCTTTGGCGATGACGCGCAAGTGATTCGACCCGGTGGCGGACACGTCAAAGTTACGCAAGGTGCCGCTGGCGATGAGTTTGGTCTCGACGCTATCGGCGTTGGCTTGAATCGGAAGGACGAGTCCCCAGTTACCGGAAGAAGTGACAATCAAGCGACATTGGTAACGTGTATCGCCGGCGGCGTAGCGAAAGCCAAAGCCATAATCCCAGGGATGCACGGAGCGGTCAGCGGGATTAAAAAATTGGGCTTCGGCGACAAAATTGTAAATGTTGACATTGGGGACAAAGGTGGCGATGTAAGGACCGCTTTTTCCTTCAATCGTGCCTTCGGCTTTCGAGTAGGTTTTGTTGCCACTTTTGACGAGTGCGGCGATGTACGCTTGCACGGCTTGAGCGGTCGCGGTCACGCGCGCAATCGCCGAGCCGGTGGCTTGGGCTTGCGCAGTCGAAGTGGCGACAGCAATCGTGGTGGCGGTGGCTTGCGAAGCGGCTTGTGCGGTTGCCATTGCGTTTGCATTCGCGGTGGCTGTCGCATTTGCGTTGGCTTGGACTTGTGCGGTCGCCGTTGCATTGGCTTGCGCGGTGGCGGTCGCGTTGGCTTGAGCGGTGGCGGTTGCCTTCGCCGCGGCGGTTTCGGTCGCTTGCGCTTGAACGGTGGCAGTGCGGGGTAGATCAGGTGTAGGGGTGGGGGTGACGGTGGGCGTCGGCGTTGCGCCAAAAGAGACCGAGACATTGAAGGACTGGCAACCGACTGCAAGAATGAGGAGCAGAGCAAGGACGATCAGCGAAAGAAAGGGTGAACGCATTTTCATCTCTCCTTGAAAAGGTGGAGCAAGTTGGCAACTTGCCCGGTGTGCGTGCAGAATCATTCGAGCATTGGCGAGCCACGCGGGATCGAACTGAGGTTTGCTCCGCGCTCTTCAAACAACCGAACACGTTCAATCGGTCAGAAAAAGCATCACCTCCTCGTCAAAATAAAAACACCTGTGTATACGCCGACAATTGGCGCCCAACAGCAAGTGTCAAGTCCAATGTGAGTATACGACCATTTTTTTGCCCGGTCAATACGTACGTTTCCGCCGAATATCCGGCAAGTACCCTAGACCAAATAGGGTGTTTGCCTATTCACGATATGCAGTTATGCACATAGAATAAAGCCGAATCTTGCATAGGTATGGACAAGGATGTCTCCTCTTTCACTCGATTTTGTGCGCATTCCCGCCGGCGAATTTATCATCGGTAGTAACACAAGAACTTATCGTCAAGCCGGCGACGATGAATTTCCTCAGCATTCACTCGACATCAGCGATTTTTTCCTCATGCGTTATCCGGTCACGAACGCGCAGTACACGCAATTCGTGCAAGCAACCGGACATCGGGTGCCGCTGTACTGGAAGGTTGGCACGTTCGAGCCAGCCAAGCCCGAGATGCCGGTCGTGGGCGTGTCTTTTGCGGACGCGCTCGCGTTTTGTCGCTGGGCGCGCGAGCAAACGAATTTGCCGGTGCGCTTGCCGACGGAATCCGAATGGGAAAAAGCGGCGCGGGGCACGGACGGACGTTTGTATCCCTGGGGCAATCAGTGGGAAGCCAAGCGGTGCAACAGCATGGAAGCGAAACTTGGCGCGCCGACCCCGATCGGTCAATTTTCGCCGCAGGGCGATTCGCCGTACGGGGTGGCGGATATGGCGGGCAATGTGCAAGAGTGGTGCCTGTCGTACTTTGATGTGTATCCGTACGATCCAACCGACGGACGCGAAGCGTTATTGGACGCCAACACCGTCGCAAGCATGTTTCCAAAACTATATGAAACCGGGTGTGTTGCTAACCCGATGATGAACGAAGCATCTATCGGCAAGCAAACGATTCGCGGTGGCTCGTGGCGTCAATCGAAACACGAAGGACGTTGCGCCTACCGCAGTTGGGCGGCGCCGATGCATCGTAGTGACGATACCGGGTTTCGGTGCGCATACGAGTTGCCGCTCTAACAACGCGTTGGCGATGCTGTGCTGGATGCAAGGAGGTAGTTGGAACGGATCATCACGCACAGACCTGGCATGTCAAGGGTGACACATGCCGTAAACTGGAAAATGTCTAGTCGCCCTTTCCAGACCACACAAAGGAGAAGGTCGTATGAAAATCCCGGAAGATTGGCTGGCAGTGATTCTTGCGTTTGCATTGTTGATCTTGGCGTTGGTCGGTTTGATTCCGCCCGCGCTCGTCAAATTTTAATTTGACCGAATGACAAAGGAGACATTCCTATGACTACGGCAAAACCTGAAGCAAGCCAACCCAAGTCTACCAATGGCGTCGTCAATTTCATTGCCGGTTTGGTGATTGTGGTTGTGCTGGGGTGGTTGGCACTCCAGTTGAAATTGTTGGTTTACAATGTTCCAAACATTGGCTTGGGCATTCCTGGCAAAGCATTGGAGTATCCGCTGTGGGCGGCGTTACTCGGCTTGGTCGTGAACTTTTTGCTCAAGGCAACGAACATGCACGAAGCGGTCAAAGCCGGTTTCCGCACCGAATTGTTCCTCAAGATCGGTTTGGTTCTGTTGGGCGCGACCGTAAGCTTTAGCACGATTGTGACAGCCGCTGGCGGCGCGATCATTCAAGGCATCATCATGATCGCATGCGTCTACATGTTCTGCTGGTGGCTCGCTGGTAAATTCGGTCTGCCCGATTCCCTGCGCGCGGTCATGTCCACCGCCATCTCGATCTGTGGCGTGTCGGCGGCGATTGCGGCGGCAGGTTCCGTGCTTGCCAAAAAAGAAGAAATCACATACATCACCGCGCTGGTCATCGTCACGGCTTTGCCGTTGATGGTTATTTCGCCCTTGATTGCGAGCGCGTTGCAACTGCCCGCGCCGGTCGCGGGTGCGTGGTTCGGCGGTAACGTGGATACGACGGCGGCGGTCGTGGGTGCAGGTACGATTTACGGACCCAAGGCGCAAGAAATCGCCACCATCGTCAAATCCACGCAAAACGCGTTCATTGGTGTCGTCGCGTTCTTGCTTGCCTTGTACTTTACGATGGTTGTCGAAAAGGGCAAGGAACGCCCGAGCGCGTCTGTGATTTGGCAACGCTTCCCCAAATTTGTGTTGGGCTTTATCCTGGTTTCGATTCTGTTCACCGCAGGCATCATTCCGAAATCGTTGGGCAAAGCCCCGTTTAATGCGACCGACGCAATCCTGTTCATGAAAGACTGGTTCTTTTGCTTTGCGTTCGTCTGCATGGGCTTGGAACTCTCGGTCAGCGAATTGAAAAAGATGGGCTGGTCGCCGGTCATCGTGTTCCTTATCGTGACCGTGT
>CAZPIR010000002.1:36018-36515 GCA_964586085.1 uncultured Anaerolineaceae bacterium
TGTTCAACACACTCCTAGCGCTGGGCGTGTCTTGGGCAATCTTTGGCTACCTGTTCCCCATGAAATAGCGCGCGATGATTTTCACCGCCGACAGCGGACGCGCAACTTTACGCCTGTTGTCGGCGGTTTATTCTTGATGGAGGTTGTTACATGTCCAACAATGGCACACCCATGCTGGACGATCTGGAAAAAGGACCGTGGCCTTCGTTTGTGACGGATATGAAACAAGCCGCCGCGAAAAAACCGATGGTCACCGACCTGATGCGCCAGCTCGAAGCATCGTACACCGAAAAAATCGGACACTGGAAACACGGCGGCATCGTCGGCGTTAAAGGGTACGGTGGCGGTGTCATCGGTCGCTATTCCGATTCGCCCGATCGTTTTCCCGGCGTCGAACATTTTCACACCATGCGCGTGAATCAACCGGCGGGTTGGTTCTACAACACCAAGTCCCTGCGCGCACTCTGTGATGTGTGGGACAAGCACGGTTCGGGTCT
>CAZPIR010000003.1:0-423 GCA_964586085.1 uncultured Anaerolineaceae bacterium
AAATTCATAAATCTGAAATTGTTTGGAGAGGTCGCATAGTTTGGCCTAGTGCGCACGCTTGGAAAGCGTGTAGGTGATGAGCCTCGCGGGTTCGAATCCCGCCCTCTCCGCTAACAAGTGGACAGTGAGTAGTGGTCGGTGGTCAGATTTTCTGTTCATCATCCATTGCCCATTGTCCACTTTGACATTTCACTACATATCGCATACACTACGCGTGGTCGTGCTAGATGGGGAGCTAGCGGTGCCCTGACTCTGTCGCAAGACAGCTGACCCGCAATCCGCTACAGCGGGGTCGAATGCCTTTTCGAGGGGCACACGTTTTGGGACTGAACTTGACAAGTGGCGTTGAAAGTTGGGTCCGACGCGGCAAAAGCCGATAAAACCCGCCAGGGCCGGAAGGCAGCAACGGTAAGTCGTCACTTT
>CAZPIR010000003.1:433-29703 GCA_964586085.1 uncultured Anaerolineaceae bacterium
GAGTTGGCTGTTGGGATCAAGCCGGGGCGTGTGTTTCGACATTAGGTTGCACGGCCAATTTGTTGTATAAACCGATGATGGTGGCGCGTTCCGTTCGCGCATGGAGTCACCCTCTTGTCGTCTGATCGTTGGACTATGGAAGACTGGGACGACGACGTATGGCCTCAGCCGCGTCGTCGTTTTCGCGTTGATGCGCAGTTCATCGTCCTCGCATTGACCTTGCTTGGTATTCTAGTGATGGGGCTGGGTTATGAGAGTACCCTCAAGTCAGTTGACCTCGTCGTTAATCAACAAGCGCGCACAGTCCTCACGAATCAATACCGCGTTGCCGGTGTCTTGAACGATGCCGCGCTTAATCTCGTCCCCGAAGATGTGATCTTTCCTGCGCCCAATGCGGTGATTCCTAATAATCAGCCCATTTCAGTGCGTCGCGCACAGCCGCTCGAAATTTCAGTAGATGGCGAAGTGATTTTGCATCGTACGCAAAGTGTGACGGTTGGCGATGCGTTGCGTGATGCCGGTGTAATTATCAAACCAGGTGATCGCGTCATCGCGGATGGCGTTGATATCAATCCGACTGCGCGACTCAATCCAGCACCCAACATCCGGCTGGCGCTTGCGGTGCGTCGCGCCGTGCCACTTCAGGTCAACGACAATGGCGCGACGAGCACACTCTACACCACTGCGCCAACTTTGGGCGAAGCCTTGTTGCAAGCCGGGTTGGTGTTGTATCTTGGCGATGCCGTTTCGCCACCCCTCGGCACACCAGTTTCCCCGGATTGGCAAGTCTTTATTCGTCGCGCACGTGCGGCGACAATCAGCGTGGACGGCAAAGCCATTCGCACACGCACGCTCGGCACGACGGTTGCCGAGATGCTCAAGGATGAAGGCATTCAACTGATCAGCAAGGATTATTCGATTCCTGCCGCAACCGAAGTGGTGCGCGATGGTATGACTGTCCAGGTCATGCGCGTGCGCGAAGAATTTGTCACCGAGTCCGAGTCCATTGCGTACGAAACTGTGTGGCAAGCCGATCCAGGTCTCGAAATTGATGTGCATCAGGTTGCCCAAGCCGGGTCGCAAGGTGTCAAGAAACGCACGATTCGCATCACGTACGAAAACGGGCGCGAGACCCGGCGTTCGGTGGATCGCGAATGGATTGACGCCGCGCCAATTACGCATATCAATTCGTACGGCACCAAAATTATTCCTCGTGAACTGACGATGCCAAACGGGCAAACGATTACGTACTGGCGCAAGGTGCGGATGCTCGCGACCTCGTACACTGCCGCCACATCGGGCAAAGCACGCACGCATCCCGAATTTGGTGTGACCGCGACCGGTATGCGCGCCGGCGTGGGCATCGTGGCAGTGGACCCGCGTGTGGTGAATTTGCGGTCGCGCGTTTATGTGCCCGGGTACGGCGTGGCGGTTGCTGGCGATACTGGTGGACGGATTATCGGTCGGCGCGTGGATTTGGGGTACGATGAAGAGAACCTTGTTCTGTGGTATACTTGGGTAGAGATGTACCTGCTTGCCCCCGCGCCGCCAGCAGATCAAATACGTTGGATCATCCCCGACACTCCGCGTGAACGCTCGATTGCGGCGCGATAATTATTATGAGTGTTCGCGATGAGTTGGACGCACATGGACTAGCGCCGCGTAAAAAGTGGGGACAGAATTTCCTGACCGACCCGCACATTCTTGCTAGTATTGCCGATGCGGCGGAGATTAGCCGCGACGATGTGGTGCTCGAAATCGGTCCGGGGATGGGACATCTTACGCGCGTGTTGGCAAAGCGCGCCAAGCAAGTGGTTGCCGTTGAAATTGATCCAGGTTTAATGACACGGCTGGAAACTGAACTCGCCAACGTGTCGAATGTTAAAATTATTTTAGGCGATGTATTGCAAGCCGAACCCAGCGTGTGGTTGAATCAAGTAGTGGGACCGGTCAGCTCTTTCAAAATTGTGGCGAATTTGCCGTACTATATCACTTCGGCAATTTTGCGCCACGTGCTTGAAGCCGCACGCAAACCCAGCATGATCGTCGTGATGGTGCAACGCGAAGTGGCGCAACGGATGACGGTTCATCCGCCGGAAATGAACTTGCTCGCTGTCAGCGTTCAGTTTTTTGCGAGTGTGCGCGCAATGCGCGTGATTCCGGCGGGCGCATTTTATCCGCGCCCCAAAGTGGACTCGGCGGTGGTGCGTTTGGATGTGTTCGACGTTCCGCCCATTGCGACGACGGACGTGACGCGTTTCTTTAAGGTTGTGCGCGCAGGGTTTAGCGCCAAGCGGAAACAACTGCACAATGCCTTGGTGAACGGGTTGGGCTTGCCGACCAGGCAAGTTCATGCGGCGCTTGTGCGGGCGCAAATTGACCCGGCGCGGCGTGCCGAAACCTTGTCGTTGAGCGAATGGGCTAGTCTAGCAAGTGCGTTTGATGTCGGTGACCATGTCGGACTTGAAGCAAAGAATTCTGGTAATTGACGATGATCGCCTGATTCGTCATGTGATCTGCCACACGCTCGAAACGGACTATGAAGTTGTGCAAGCGTCCTCCGGGATGGAGGGAATCGCTTCGGCGCAAAATCATCCGCCTGATTTGATTTTGCTCGATGTAATGATGCCGGGCATGGATGGGTATGAGGTCTGTCGGCGTTTGCGGGCGCACTCGGCGATGGTGAATACGCCGGTAATTATGCTCACTGCGCTCGATCAGGTGGACGCAAAAATTCGCGGGCTAAATGCCGGCGCGGATGATTATCTTACCAAGCCGTTCAACCTGGATGAACTCAAGACGCGTGTGCAAGCGCATTTGCGGCGCAGTGCGCGCGACCTGAGTGCCAGTCCCTTGACTTTTTTGCCGGGCAATGCAGTGATCGAACAAATTGTGGCGGCGCGCATTGCGGGCAAAGAACCGATTGCCGTACTGTATGTTGACCTGAATCATTTCAAATCGTACAACGATGAGTATGGTTGGTTAAAGGGCGACTTGGTTATCAAACTGCTTGCCAAAGCGATTCAAAATGCGGTTGCCACACACGGTACCTTGGACGATTTTGTGGGACATGTTGGTGGCGATGATTTTGTTGTGGTGAGTATGCCGAAATGCGCCGGCCCCATTGCTCAGGAAATTATCAATTTGTTTGACGGCATAGTTCCAGATTATTATGATGCTGAAACGCGCAAGCGCGGATATATCGAAGCCAAAGATCGGTTTGGACGATTGACCCGTTTCCCATTAACCAGCGTGGCGATTGCGATTGTGACGAACGAACGCCGTGCGTTGGAGCATCCTTCCCAGGTTGCCGCGTTCGCCGCCGAGGTCAAGCGCGCGGTCAAATCTCATCCGGGCAGTCATTTTGCTTTTGACCGTCGAGGACGCTAGTTGAACGGAGGATTCGTGCCCACCCAAAACAATGTCATCGCCGAAGCCGCGCTCGAACGCGAATTACGTGCACGGCTCGCCGCAAATCAAACACTGGCTTTTCTCAAAATAGACCTCGTCAATTTTAGAACGTACATCGAAGAGTACGGGTTTAATAAAGGTGACGAGGCGCTCAAATTGTTGGCGCAGGTCATTCAAAACACTTTGGCGGCAGAACCGTCGCCGGATGATTTTGTGGTGCATTTGGGCTGGGACGAGTTTGGCGTGATTGTCGCTCCCGAACGTGCCGAGTCGTTGGCGCAACAAATCATCGCCAACTTTGACGCGCAAATTCCGGAGCATTATAGCGCTGAAGCGCGTCGGCAAGGATTTGTAGATCGCGTAGATCGGCGGGGTAATCCGTACCGTGCGCCGTTGATGGGCGTTGCCATCGCGATTGTTTCGAATGACAAACGCGACCTGACTCATCCGTTGCAAATCGTGCAGATCGCTTCCGAGGTGCGCAGTTATTTGCGGTACGCGCCCAGCAGTCGCTATGCGTTTGACCGCCGTCAAAAGTAGGAGTATAATCCGCCCCGTTTCTCTTGAGAACGTGGAGGTCATTGAAAATGCCGTTATACGAGTACGAATGCGAAAGTTGTGGCGTTCATTTTGAAAAAATTCAATCGGTGCAATCCGAACCGATTCGCACCTGTCCAGAATGTTCGGGTGTCGTGCACAAGATCTTTCACCCGGCGGGGATTATTTTCAAGGGGTCGGGTTGGTATATCACCGACAGCCGAAAATCGTCATCCAGCGCGGTGACCGGCGGCGGTGAGAGCGCAAAAAAAGAAACTAGCGAACCCAAGCCGGCGGCAACGCCCACCGAAGCCAAGCCCGCGCCCAGTGTCACCGAATCGAAAACCGAAACCAGGACATCTGTCTCAGGAACCATAACTGGCACACAAGTAAAACAGATCGGGGACAGTCCGTTGCGCGGATTGTCCCCGATTTGTTTTTGGTGGATGGATTGTTTTACAATTGAAAGTTGCTCAACGCCGGCACGATTTTAAAGTTCAGATTGAGCACCAAGTCGGATAAACGTTCGACAAGCGATTTCCATTCTTCGCCGTCAAGGATTTGATCAAGGGCGGCGCGATCTTCGGCAACGGCCCCCGCCAGAATTTGCGGCGCATTCCCGTAAATGGTGTACCATGCTTCGGTTGGTTGCAAACCCAAGCGAATCATGCGCGGGGCAAATTCTTGAGCGACAAAATCAAAATATTCCTGCTCTTTGCCGTTGCGAATGTTCCAGGTCATCAACAATTTGATCATTCATTTCTCCCGTTTCAATGCGGCGCATCATAGCAAACATTTTCGAGAAAAGCAAGAGAGGGCATTATGCGAGCGGTGATTCAACGTGTGCGTCAAGCGCAGGTGAGCGTGGATGAGCAGGTCGTCGGCGCGATTGGCGCAGGGCTGATGATTTTGATCGGCGTCACACACGGCGACGATGAAAGCGACGCGCGTTTTCTTGCACAGAAAATCGCGACACTCCGCATTTTCGAAGATGCCGCCGGCAAGTTCAACCTCTCCGCGCTTGATGTGGGCGCGAGCGCGCTCGTCGTGTCCCAGTTCACGCTGTACGCCGATGCGCGACGCGGGCGTCGTCCTGATTTTATTGATGCCGCGCGCCCGGAAATCGCCGAGCCACTCATCGAACGTTTCATCGTACTCTTGCGCGAGCAAGGTGTCCCGGTCGAAACCGGCAAATTTCAAGCGCACATGCTTGTCACGATTCTCAACGACGGACCGGTGACGATCATCCTTGACTCGCCCTGACCGATTTTGGATTTGCACAATCCAAAATCAAAAATCATTGTGGTTGTTGCCAGTAACCGCTCACATCAATTCGCTTGGTCTGATCGTACACATTTTGCAAACCGCGACAATCGAATGAACCTCCCTGCGCGTCGCGCACAATGACGACGCAACTCTGCGCCCAACGATAATCCTCTTGATCGAAGCGAACTCCAGGAACTACTTGCAGGTCAATGATCGCAACTCCAGGTTTCCCATCGTAGGTTCCCGCTCCCTTGAATGGCGCGATGTGAATATTGATGAAATATTCGCACTCGCGGCATTGTGCGTTGGGGATGGACGTGCCAATCGAGATTTCACTTCCCGGCGCAATGTCCACGCGCGCGCGCATCGGCAAATCCACTTCCAGGTTGGCGTTCCCGGAAATTTTTAGATGAAACACGCCGACGCGACTGCCGGTTAAAATTGTCTTGTCACTGCCAACGAGAATGTTGAGTGCAAACGCGGCTTGTCCTTTGACGAACAAGATATCATAGATGGCGCCCTGCGATTTGGTGATAAGGGTCGTTGTATAGCCTGCCGTGTTTGCGCGGCGCACAAAATCATCGCGCAATTTGTCTGCGTTCAAATCGAGTGTGCTCCACGTTGGGTTGCCGCGCACGACGCCGTTAAATTCCGCGCTCGTTGGCAGAGCGATATCGCTGACCCACCACGTCGGCACATTTCCGACCGGTGTGGGCGCACGTGTTGTCGTAGGCGCTGGCACAGTAGAGAAGGGCGCCACGAGAGTTGGCGTTGGTGTGGGCGCCGATGCAAGGTTGATTCCATTGCATGCCAACATAGTGAGCATTATCAACGTGAGCGCGAAAGGAATTTTCATTCGTTCGATGTTTTGGTTTTGCTTGGGACAGGTTCGGCGTGAACGACGACGCGACCCAGTTCTGGAAATTCGCGCCGTAAACGATTTTCCATTTCTTCGGCGACCGAGTGAACCTGGGCGATAGTCAGGTGCGCATCAATCTGCAAATGCAAGGCGATGTAAATATGATCGTTCACGCGTTGTACTTGGACATCTTGACATCCGCGCACGTTGGCTAGCTCGCGCCAAATGGTTTGGATGTGTTCGAGGTAACGCACGGCTTGTTTTGCATCCAGGTCGTTGCCCAAGCGAAGCACCTCGGCGCGCGGTTCGATGTGCACGTTAATGTCGCCAATCGCGTACGCGCGATGAATGTCGGCGAACTCGGCACGCAATTGTGTTTCGAGTTCGGTTGCACGCATGTGCGCTTGTTCAAAACTCGCGTTCGGTTCTACTTCCAGGTCCAGGTCAATCCACATGCCGCGTGAAGTGAGATGTGTGGTGATGTTGTGCACGGCAAAATGTCCGCGCGCGGCGACGGTCTGAATGCGTTCGAGGATGCCTTCCTGTTCAGAAACCGGCACGGTATTGACGACCACATCGGCTTTGCTTTCGAGTTGATGAATCGCGTCTTGCACGGCTTGGGTGACGGTGTGACTTTCCTCGAACGAAAGATGACGTGGCACGGCGATGCTCAGGTCCACAAAAATTTGATTGCCCGAACCACGCACGCGTGTTTGCAAAACTTGTCGCACGCCATCCACGCGCGCGACGGCATTGGAAATTTGTTGCGCCAATCCAATGGGCGCGCGATCAATCAATGCGTCCACCGCGCGTTTGCCCAAGGCTATACTCACGTAAATCACAATGCCCGCGACGACGAGCGCGGCAATCGCATCCGCGCGCGACAAGAGCGCCGTCTGGCCGGTCATTTCGCCGAGCTTGACGAGTGCCAAGCCGACGATGACGACGGACGAACTCCAAATGTCCGTGCTAAAGTGCAACGCATCGGCTTCGAGTGCTTGGCTGTTATATTTTTTCGCGGCGCGATACAACACGCGCGAACGCGAATAATCAATCACGATGGACACGCCCATTGTCAAGAATGCCCAGATGCTGGGATCCAGTTGGACGTTTTCAAAAAAGATGCGGTTGATACCTTCGTAAATGATCCAGACACACGTGATGAGCAGTAATGCGGTCTCCGCGAGCGCGCTTAGATTTTCAACCTTGCCGTGTCCATACGGATGGGATTCGTCGGCGGGACGATCACTGACGCGCACGGCGAAAAACGTGATGAGCGCGGCGGCGAGATCGAGCGCTGAGTGCGCGGCTTCGGCGAGAATACCGAGACTGCCGGTCATTAGTCCGATGACCAGTTTCATGCCGGTCAAAAAAATTGCGGCGACGACCGACGTTGCCGCCGCCATACCTTTTTCGCGTAACTGGGTTTCCATCGCGGTTGTTTCGGTCACGATAATTTCTCCGCTTGAATCGGGCGTTTCACACGCGCGTTCAATTGTTGTTTCAGCGTTTGCCAACGAGTTGGCGGGATGACAAGTTTTTGGATTGGCGCGAGTTGTTCACGCGCCGATTTTTCGCCCGCCGCAAAACACTCGTCCGCGAGATCAAAATCCATCAAGCCGACGTGATGCACGTT
Organism: uncultured Anaerolineaceae bacterium; assembly: GCA_964586085.1. Lineage (GTDB taxonomy): Bacteria > Chloroflexota > Anaerolineae > UBA4142 > UBA4142 > JACRBM01. The sequence goes on from CAZPIR010000003.1 coordinate 8,143, forward strand.
CGGCCGGATGATCAGGTCGGGCGGCGATTGAAGGAATCGTGTCTCACGAATTTGCTTGCTCATGACGCCAATCGCGCGCGCGGTCACGCGGACGAGTTTGCGTTTCTCCGCCGACGACACAATCGCCGTGACGAGCGCATCGCGATTGAACGGGCGCGAGCCAGCGGTCGTGAACACCGGCTCATCGGCATCCAGGTCAATCGCGATAACGCGTGCCGCACCCAAACGCCGCACGACATTGCATGGCACTGGGTTGAGCGCGCCGCCATCAATAAATGTGCGCTCGCCGATTTTGACCGGCGCAAAAAAGCCGGGGAATGCCGCGCTCGCGCAGACCGCATCAACCACATTACCGCTTTCGAAAACAATTTCTTCTTGTGCTTCCAGGTCTACCGCCACACACGCAAACTTGCGCGGAAAATTTTCGATACGCGCGTCGCGACCCAGCTCAACTTCGATGGCGTGGCGCAAACCATCGGTGCTGAACAAGCCCATACCGGTGCGGTCGAAAGCGAGCAGTTGCAATAACGTCCAATGGCGCATGATTTGTTCAATGTCGTTGAGCGATTTGCCGGCGGCATAGAGCGAACCGACAATCGCGCCCGCGCTGGTGCCGGCGATAAACTCGATTTGCGCGCCCGTAGATTCGATCACACGCAACGCACCGACGTGCGCCAATCCTTTTGCGCCGCCGCCACCCAAGGCAACTCCAATTTTCATTATTTGACTCCAGGATACAAAAACACCTCTTTTGCGTGTGTGCGCAAAAGAGGGTCTGCCATGACGAGTCGCTTCATTGCGAATTTATTTGACAACCAACACCGGTACACGCGCGTGATGCATCACGCGATCACTCACACTGCCAAGCAATAATCCTTCGAATGATCCCAGCCCGCGCGAACCCACGACGATCAAATCGCATTGCCGCACCTCGGCGACATTCAAAATTGCATTTGCGGCGGGACCTTCGATCAATTCGGTGATGGCATCGAGCGGAACGCTCGCGAGTCTTTGTTTGACCTCAGCGATAATTCGCTCGCCCTCGGCAATGGCGCGCGCTTCGTACTGATTCCACACCGGTTCGCCGAAATCAACTGGTACGGGACCGAAGGCGTGGACGACGACGAGCTGTGTCGCATACTTGAGCGCAAGGTCTTGCGCAACTGCCAGCGCGTGATACGAGTGCGCTGAACCATCGAGCGCGACCAGAATCCGTTTGAACATGGTGAGTCTCCTTTGTGTCGTTCGCAATTCGATGATAGCACACAAGGATACCCGTGTCAAAAAAATAAAGGCGTCGCCTCGCAACGCCTCTAACAGCAAGTGTTTTTCGATGCTAACGGTACGCGAGCAACACGATCAACGCAAACGTGATGCTGAGACCCAGTTCGATGAATCCCAGGTGTTTCAGGTTGATGCGCGCCGGGCGATTGAGCACGCCGCCAACCATTTTGCACATTGCCGGCGCAAACGCAACGAGCACGAGCGCAGGCACGAATCCGAAAATCGTAAATACGCCGATGAGCGCGAACACAAGCGCGTGATACGCGAGCGTGATTCGACCCGCCCATACACGCGTTGTCCAGGTTGCGTTTGCCATAACGAGACGTGGTTGTTCGCGCACCTTGAACTTGATGTAGAAAATTGTGCCGCCAAAGTAGAGCGCGTTCAAAATGTACAACGCCAACGTAATTTCGTCCAGTCGCCCGGTTGCAACGAGGTACGCGCCCGGTGCGCCGAGCCCAAGTCCGGCAATGCCGAGCCACTCGCCGGCAAGACTCATTTCTTGACGACGCGATGCGAGCCACAAATAAATCACGAGCGTGATGCCACCCAGCACGGCGAGGGGAATCAACCACCATTGCTGTGACAGCGCAAATAAAAGTAAACCACAACTGCCGGTGAGTGTGGCATAGATGAAGCTCCACTTGATCGCGGCGCGGCGCGTGAGTGGGTCGCGTGTGCGCACGGTGAGCATCAATGGATAGCGCAAGAGAAAAAAGCCAAAGGCGGTCAGCGCAAAGAGCAGGGTGGGCAAGTTGATCACACCCGCCGCGCCGATGCCCACGCAGAGCGGGACCAAGAACATTGCCCACGCGCCATGTTCGCGCGGGAGATTGACTGGTGGATTCTTTTTGCGAATTTCCATTTTACCTGTGCCTCGTAAGATTGCGTAACGATTATCATAGAAACTCGACCGACGCGCAATGACAAATGTCATTAATGCCTTGCAAGGTTTTCGTTTGTCCGTGTGCGGGTGTTGTGATAAAATTGCTACTCGCATGTTTCAAAAGAGAGGCATTCAATTGAATCAAACTGGGTCGGTGCAGGTATGCGATTTGGGTCGCATCTACAAATTGCGAGATGACAAGAAAAAAGAACGCAAGACGCTGGTTGCGCTCGATAAAGTGAATTTGCAAATCGAGCGCGGTGAATTGTTTGGTTTGCTCGGTCCGAACGGCGCGGGCAAGACTACGCTCATCAAAATTCTCACGACACTGCTGGCGCCGTCGAGTGGTTCGGCGCGTGTCGCCGGATTCGATGTGGTGAACGAGCCCAAGCAAGTGCGCCCACGCATCAACATGGTTTCCGGCGGCGAATCGTCCGGCTATGGCTTGCTCACCGTGCGCGAAAATTTGTGGATGTTCGCGCAGTTCTATGGCATTCCCTCCGATCAAGCGAATCGGCGCATTCGTGAACTGCTCGATATCGTGGGCTTGAGTGATCGCATCAACACGAAATCGTCCGACCTCTCGACCGGCTTGCGACAAAAAATGAACATTGTGCGTGGCTTTCTCACTGACCCCGAAGTGTTGTTTCTCGACGAACCAACGCTGGGTCTCGACGTGGGTGCGTCACGCGATGTGCGCGCCTTCATCCGGAGTTGGGTTACCCAAGACAAATCGCGCACACTGTTGTTGACGACGCACTATATGGTCGAGGCGGACGAGTTGTGCGACCGTGTGGCAATCATCAATCAAGGTCGCGTGCTCGCGTGCGACACGCCGGCAAATTTGAAACGCCGTTTGCAGCGCGAGGCGATTTTTCAAATCGAAACAACGCCTTTGGATGGTGATGGTGCGCGCACATTTGAATCGCTTGCCGGTGTGCGCAAGGTCACGCATCACGCGGGCGATGGTCGCGCGACGCTCGATTTGATTTTGGATGCAGACGATGTGATTGGCGCGGTGATCAATGCACTGACGACGAATCACGTGCGTTTGCTTAATCTCCGCAAACGCGAACCTACGCTCGAAGATGTGTTTGTGGATTTGGTTGGGCGAAGCATGGAAGAGGTTGAACATGGCAATCACGTCACGCCTTGAAAAACAAACTGGCTGGCGTTTGTTCTTGCGCACGATTGTCGGGCGCGCGTACCCGCGCGTCGTCGGCACGCAACGCGAACGCTCGTGGATGTTTTTCGATGTGGTCTTGCCGGTGCTTGGCGTTTCGTCGTACGTGTTTGTGTATCGCGCAATGCAAGCGCCGGAAGAGTACATTGGTTTCGTCGTGTTCGGCGGCGCGATGACTGCGTTTTGGCTCAACGTGTTGTGGGCAATGTCGTCGCAGTTGTACTGGGAAAAAGAGCAGGGCAATCTCGCGCTCTACATCATGTCACCGGCTTCAATGATGGCGGTGTTGTTGGGGATGGCGCTCGGTGGTTTGGTGGCGACGACGTTGCGCGCCCTGGGCATTATCATAGTCGGTAGTTTGATTTTTGGCGTGCAATATGCGGTCGTGAGTTTTCCAAATCTGCTTTTTGTATTTGTGCTCGCGATGGTCGCGCTGTATGGCATGGGTATGATGTTGGCGTCTGTGTTTTTGTTGCTCAGCCGCGAAGCATGACACCTGTCCAATCTCGCCCAAGAACCGATCTACTTGTTATCCGGATTTTATTTTCCGATCAAGCATCTCAACTTTTGGCTTGCGGCGGGCGCATCGTTGATTCCGTTAACCCTGGGTCTCGATGCGATGCGGCAACTGGCTTTTCCTTCCGGCGCGGCGATTGGTTTTCTCAGCGTCGAGTTTGAGATTGGCGCGCTCATTGTGTTGAGCATCATTTTCATTTTTGCGGCGCGCGTGTCGCTCGCGTACATGGAACGTTTGGCGGTTCGCGAAGGACGACTCACCGAAGCGCGTCGTTAATCGAGGCACACATGACTCCAGCAGAACAGATTGCCCTGTGGGCGGATCAAATCCGCGATCTTTCGGCAATGGGATTGCTTTTTTCCAAAAGCATTTATGACCGCACGAATTATGAAACGCTGACCAACATGGCGATGGCGATGCAGGCGCTCGCAACCGGCGAATCGTTGGAACAACTCGAACCATTGCGTACGACAGTTTTTGCGCGTCCCACGCCGTTGACGGTTGGCGATGCGGCAGTCGTGGACGATGCGGGGCGCATCTTGCTCATTCGCCGCGCGGACAATCGTTTGTGGGCGATGCCGGGCGGCGCGCTCGAAGTGGGCGAGACGCCGGCGGAAGGCGTCGTGCGTGAGGCGTTTGAAGAGGCGGGCGTGCGTGCGGAACCGGTCGCGCTCGTCGGCGTGTACGATTCGCGATTGTGCGGCACGGTCGCGCGTTTTCATTTGTATCAATTTGTTTTTCTCTGTCGCCTGGGTGATACAAAATTGGAAAAACCTTCGCACGAACTCGAGGTGTTGGACGTGGCGTGGTTTGCGGAAAACGAATTGCCGCCGGACATTGACCCAGGTCACGTCACGCGCATCCCGGATGTGTTTCGCGTGTGGCGCGGTGATGCTCGTTCGTTCTTTGATCGTGATGGAGTAAAATGAAATCGGCAATCCGTTCTTTTAAAATGGCGACGTGGCTGGGTTGGCAAATCGAATCCAACTGGACCGATCCTTTTTTGTTTGCCGTCTATTCGATTGTCAAGCCGGTCGCGAGCGCGATGATTCTTGTCGTGATGTACAGCGTCATCACGCAGAGCAATTTCAACTCGCCCTTGTTTCCGTACATTTATCTCGGCAATGCGTTTTACATTTACGTCGGCGCGGTGATGATGGGCGTGTCATGGTCGGTGATTGACGACCGCGAACATTATCGCACGCTCAAGTACATTTACACGGCGCCGGTTGATTATCCCATATACCTGATTGGGCGTGGTGTCGCGCGATTTGTCACTGGCTCGATTGCGGTGGCGATCACGATTACGGTGGGCGGTTTGTTTTTGAATGTGCCGATCAACTTGGCGGAAATCAACTGGTTACTCTTTGCTATTTCACTTTTGATTGGCGTCGTCATGCTTGCGATGCTGGGTTTGATTTTGGCGGGCGTGACGTTGCAGTTGGCGCATCATGTTGGTTATCTCGGTGAATCGGTTGCGGGCGCATTGTATTTGTTTAGCGGTGCAGTGTTTCCGCTCGATGTCTTGCCGGAATTTTTGCGCCCGATTGGATATTTCATGCCGATCACGTACTGGCTCGAACTGTTGCGCCGTTCGTTTGTCGGCTCGGTCGCACAAGCGTTTCCCACGCTTGCGAATTTCAGCGATGCGCAACTGCTCGCGATTCTGGTCGCGTTGACCGCATTGTTCAGCGTCATTGCGATTTTCGTTTTTCGTTACTGCGACCGGCGCGCGCGTGATCGTGGCTTGATTGATCGCACGACGAATTATTAGGCGCGATAAAATATCCATCGAGAACACGGTTGTTCTCGATGGATTTTTTTAATCATGCAACTTTGTTTGCAAGTGCTCGATGAACCTGGACGAGTTTTCAAAAACCTTTAAATTGAATTGCACCCCGGGCATCCCCGCGCGTTGCGCGCCGACGATATTTTCCGCCATATCATCCACAAAGATTGCCTCGCCCGGTGACACGCCGAGGCGTTCTGCCGCGATGTGATAGATGCGCGCGTCCGGCTTGACCATGCCTTCTTCTGCCGAAATCACCACCGTGTCCACCACTTGTGATAGGCGATGCGGTTCGATAATGATTTTGCGTAGATCGGGCCACGCGTTGCTCAGAATGCCTGTTTTGTACTTGGGACGCAAATCGCGCAAAAAGTTTACGAGTGTCGTATCAATTTCGTCCCCCGCGAAAAAATCGTGACGAAATTGTTCCGCCTCGCCATTATTGAAACCGAAACGTTTGGCGACGGAATTCCACACATCTTGATCGGTTGCCTTGCCAACTGCCGCGAGTTCAGAGGCGTCGCATCCAAACACGGCACGCTCCAATTCGCCTGCCTGTAAACCTAGCCGTGCTTCCCAGGTGCGACGCGCACTTTGATCCTCCGTGCGTAAAATGACTCCGCCTAAATCAAAAATGACGGCTCGAATGGACATGCCTCTCCTTTTTATTCCCAGGTTCCGGTCGCGAATAAAATGAACACACGACCGGGTTGATTGCCTGCAAAAATGGTTCCGCGCTCAAAGCGTTGCGTTGGCGTGGCATAGCCAACTTCGACGCCAATGACACTGCCGATGTTTGTGCGCACGTCGGCTTGCTCGCACCAGACTTTGCCGAAACCGCGTTTAGGTTTGTTGGGCGCTGTGATGCCGGGACACGAATCCTCCGGCATTCCGGCGATCCAGGAATCGTCGAATGACTTCCAGGTCTTGTCCGAAAGCAAAACATAGATGCGCCGCTCATCTTCACGCCACAGCATCGAACCCCGTTCAAAATTCTGCGCCGCAAAATTTGTGTTGCGTTCTGTTTCGGTCGGGCAACCCAATCGCGCGGCAATCTGAGCATTCCATTTTGACGATGCTGTGTTGCCGAGCGCAATCGTGCACGCCGAGGTCACGGTACTCGCACGCACTGTGGTTGGCGTGCGCGGCGAGGGCGTGAGCGTCGGATACGGCGTCGCCGTAAAGATTGGCGTGGGAGATGGTGGGACGGGCGCGCTCGCGTCCTGAATCAAGGCAATCGTCCCTTGATTCGTCGCGACGTAAATTGTGTTGCCGAGTCGCGCCATTTTTCCCGGCGCGTCAAGTGCGATGCGCGCAACTTCGCCAAACGAATTCGTGTCAAAAATTTGAAGCGTGTTGTCGGCGGGCACGAATTGCGGATTGCCAAAGCGGGTCGAGTCCGCGTGGGCGAGAAACAAATGTTGCGTTTGTGGATTGAATAACATTCCTGTTGTGCGCGCCGGCAAAGGCATCGTAATCAATCGTGTGTCGTTGAGATCATAGACGCCAAGTTCGTGTGTGCCTGCCATCGGGTGTGTGCCGGCGAGAAACACGCGATTGGTTTGTGGATCGAGTTCAAGCGTCGAAGTGTTGCCTGAATAATATAAAATGCCGCGTTGTGCGAGTGTCGTCGCATCAACACTGTACGTGGACATCCGCCCATTCGATCCAGGAACACCATTACTGCCGATTGCGTAAATACGTCCCGCGCTCGTGTTGAGGCGAATCCAGTTTGGTGTCATAGTTGAATTGATGGTGAGTCCGCGCATCGTCAATGTGCCAATGGGCGCAAGTGTTGTGTAATCGAGAATCATATCGTTGACGAACACACGCTTGCTTGTCGCATCGAGTGTAACGTCGGTGACGTATTTGGTGATGGGTTGGGTTGCGCGCACGGCAAAGGTCGTCTCGTCGAGCACGGACAAGGTGCGGTCATTTGCGTTCGCGATGAGCAAACGATTTGATGCGGCGTCGTGAGCGAGCGAAACCGGACGTCGCCCGACATTGATCTCGCGCACAACGCGCGAACCTTCGATGACAAACAGCGAATCGGTCGAAGCGTTGGCAAGATAAACGCGACCCAGGTTTTCATTCGACGCGATGGCGGTCGGGATCATCGCGAGCGGCACTGTGGCGACGAGTTGATGATTGTCGGTGTTGATGACTGAGACGCTGTCACTGCCATAGTTGCCGACGTAGAGGCGGTGCGCGTTGTCGTCAAGCGCAAGCGACCAGGGTTGTGTGCCGACTGGAATCGTGGCGACCAGGGTCATTGTGCGCAGTTCGATTACGCTCACATCATTCGTGTACGAATTGGCGACATATGCACGCGAGCCATCGCGATTCATTACCGCTTGGTGCGGGTCGCTCCCGATTTGTACTCGCGCGACTGATTTGCCGGTTTGCGGATTGAACGCGTGCAAAAAACTAGTTTGAGTGGACGAATCGTATAAACTAGCGAGGACGAGATCGCCGGCAGGATAGGCGAGCAGGGTAAAATAACTTGCTTTGGTTTCGAGCGTGGACACAACGCGCAAGTTGGTCGAATCAATCACGCTGGTTTTGTCGAACGAGTTGGCGTAGAGACGATGATGTATCGTGTCGCCGGCGAGATTGGTGATGCTGAACGCGTTGGGGATCGTAATGCGTGTTTGAATTGCGAGCGAACCTGGATCGAGGACGAGAATTTCGCCGCGCGCGCCGGAACCGACAAACAAACGATTTTCGAAAAACAAAATCGCATTGATGCTCTCGTTGAGTGCTTGCGTTTGCGTGACCTGTTCGTTGACCAGGACTCGCAACGTCTTGTCGTCGCTCGCGATAAAGAGCCGACTTTGTGCTGGGTCGGTCGCGACGGCATTCGGTTGTGCATTCAGCGGGATGAATCGTGCGACGCGATTATTTTGGAGTACGCCAATGTTGCGCGTGGTCGAGTTGATCGCGTACACCTTGTCGCCGATGATGGTCACCGCAATCGGGTTGCGTCCAGTGCCCGGCAAATCGCGCAGGGAAAATTGCTGATACACGGTCAAGGCGCGTGGCGCGACGGTAGGTAGCGGTGTGGCGTTTTGGATTTGTGGCGCGCTCGCCGGGGTAACGCTGGGTAATGCCGGTGGCATTGCCGTTGCGCTGGGGCTGAACGGTGTGATGATTGGCAATGTTGGTGTAGGCGCATTGGCACACGCAACGAGGAACACGAGCCAAATTGAGCAAAGGATTCGCAATTGCATCACCATCACCTCCGCCGAGATTTTACCGGATGTGCCTAGGTTGGTCAACCGCGCATTCTCGTTTGTAAAATTCTTTTCATTGTGTTATTATACGCGCGATGGATGAATCGTTTTCCACGCGACCTGTTGCCGGGCGCTGGATGGCAATTGATTTTCGACCGACGCGCCCGCTGACGATTCTCGGTCCGGCATGGGCGACCTTGTGCGGTGCGATTGCTTCGGGTGGGTTGAACTGGCGCGGACAATCGGTGCTCTTTTTCATCTTGTCATTCATTTTATGCGATGCACTGCTCGGCGCGTGGCGCGCATTGTGGTTCGGCTCCGAGTTGCGTGCCGCACTAACGCGCGCTTCAAATCGCACGCAAATCTGGCAGGACTATGACGCGCCGAGTGGACGGTGGGCGCGTTTCCGCTGGCAAATTAAACGGCGCATTGATTTTTTGCGGCGCGTGATCTGGCCCCTGATTGATTCGGAAATTATTGGCATGTTGTTTGCCGGCATTCTGGGTGTCAGTTTGTCGGCGGTGCTTGGGACTGCGCCGATGATTTTGACCGGCGTTGCGATGATTCTTGCGTTGCTCGAGGGACGTGTCGGTTCGGCGCGTGGCGCGGGCTTGCGTTCGATCACCGAAATTGCGATTCCCTGGCTCATCACGCAAAGCGCCTTCCTCTCTTTTTCGTTTTGGTCGCTCGCGATGGCATTGCTCTTTACCCTGATTTATCGCCATGATTGGTATTGCGATGGGGCAGGGACAATGGACGCGCTGGATCAATCTCGCCAAAGTGCTTGCGATTTGCATGTTGCTGTGGAGTGACACGCCGATTGGCGCGGGGATTGTGTCGCTGGGGTTGATCGCACAATTATTGTGGCAGGTGCGCTTTCGCATGGATCGCGATGGACGCGCCTATGTGCAACACGTTCAATCATATGTGCTCGTTGCCATGTTGGTGTTGGCATTCTCGCTCTGGGTCTAATTGGGTGTGCTATGAAAATTGGCGTCTTGTCTGACACACACATTCCAACTCTCCTTCCGGCTTTGCCGCCGCGCGTGCTCGAAGTGTTCGACGGCATTGATATCATTTTGCATGTTGGTGATGTGGGCGACTTGTCTGTGTTGCAACAACTCGAACCCATTGCGCAAACTTTTGCGGTGATGGGTGATCAAGATCCGCCCGAAGTGAAAAAATATCTGCAAGAAAAACAACGACTCGAGTTTTCTAATCGCGCGGTGGGTCTGGTACATGGACATCGTTCCTTGACGAGCGCCGGTTTTTTGCGGCGGATGATTTATCGGTTCAATCGTGAGAAACAACGCCAAGACCTCTACAGCGCCGTCGCGCGTGAATTCAACGATGTGGACGCGATCATTTTTGGACACACGCACGAACCCTATATCAAAATGCACGGCGCGGTTTTGTTGTTCAACCCCGGCTCAGTCGCGCGTCCGGCGAATCCAAACAGTCGCGGGACGGTTGGCATTTTAGAGATCACGCCTTTTGCAATCAAAGGGCGGATCATTCCTCTGTGATGGTTGATCATGTCTGATTTCAATCTGACCGTCAGCGAAATCCGACGCGACGACGAGGTCGTCGCGTATTTGCGCGCGGCGAACGCGATGATGAAAGCTTTTGGTTACACCGAGCACGGCGAACGACACGCGGGCTTGGTGTCACACATCGCACACCATATTCTTACCCAATTGGGCTACTCAGCGCGCCAAGCCGAACTCGCGGCAATTGCCGGGCTGATGCACGACGCCGGCAATTTGATTCATCGTGACGCGCACACCTTGTCTGGCGCGATGCTGGCACGCGAAATTTTGTTGCGTATGGAAATGCCGTTCGACGAAATCGCGATTGTGATGGGCGCGATTGGCAATCACGAAGAGCCGATTGGGGTTGTGGCGAATGCGGTTGTCGCGGCGGTCATCATCGCCGACAAAGCCGACGTGCATACGAGCCGCGTGCAAAATTCTGACCCCCAAACTTTTGACATTCACGACCGCGTCAACTTTGCGGTGCGCCGCTCGTCCGTCAATGTGGATAATGATGCCAAGCTGATTATGCTTGACCTGGAAGTGGACACGACGGTGTGCACCGTGTCCGAGTACTTTGAGATTTTCCTCAATCGCATGTTGATGTGCCGACGCGCGGCGCAATTTTTGAAATGCCAATTTGCGCTCGTCATCAATAATAATCGCTTAATGTAAACGGAGTTTGTATGAAACACTTTCTCGCCATCGCCGACCTTTCAGCGGCGGAACTCAAACAGTACTTGACCACTGCCAAGCAACTCAAAGCCGAGTGGCGTAAAAGCGGTAACAAACCGATTCTCAAAAACAAAACCCTGGGCATGGTTTTCCAAAAGCCCTCTCTCCGCACGCGTGTCTCGTTTGATATGGGCATGTTGCACCTGGGTGGTCAGGCGTTGTATCTCTCGCCGAATGAAATTGGTTTGGGACAACGTGAGAGCATCGCGGATGTGTCGCGCGTGCTCGCACGATATGTGGATGGCGTCATGGCGCGCGTGTTCGCGCACGCACACGTGACCGAACTCGCCAAATGGTCGAGTGTGCCGGTCATCAACGGCTTGAGCGATTGGGAACATCCTTGTCAGGCGCTTGCCGATGTATTCACGATCAGCGAACACCAGGGTAAGCTTAAAGGACTCAAGGTTGTCTTTTTTGGCGATGGCAACAATGTCGCGCGTTCGTTGATGTTTGCTTGCGCGCTGGGCGGCGCAGAATTTGTGTGCTCGTCGCCAAAAGGGTACGAGATGGACGAGGCGTCAGTGAACAAGGCGCGCGAGATGGGCGGCAAGGTGTCGCTCGTCACGGATCCCAAGCAAGCCGCGCAAGACGCCGATGTGTTGTACTCGGATGTGTGGGCGAGCATGGGACAAGAATCGGAAGCCGCCGAACGCGCCAAGGTTTTTCCACCGTACCAAATCAACGGCGCACTCGTCGCGCTTGCCAAACCGAAAGCGATTGTGATGCACTGTTTGCCGGCGCATCGTGGTCTCGAAATCACCGACGAGGTGATGGATGGTCCGCAGTCGGTTGTGTTCGACCAAGCCGAGAATCGCATGCACGCCCAAAAAGCGGTGCCTGCGCTGTTGAGGGGCAAGGCGAGTAAAAAGGCAAAAGCGAAAAGTAAAAAATAAAAAGGGAGTACGCAGTATTGCGTAGCCCGGCTGTTTTCTCCGGTTTCAATTATGCCGAACGACAAATCTGTTTTCCAGGACGCAATCAAAAAAGCGCATAACGCCGCGTGGGATGGTCAATGGCAAAAAGCCGCGACCGAGTACCAGCGCGCGCTCCGCGAATTTCCCGATGACCTGACGGTGCGCCTGAGTTTTGCGCACGCGCTCGAAGGGTTGGGCAAGTTCGAAGATGCGTTGCGCGAGTACCAGGTTGTCGCGCAAAAACAACCGAGCGATCCCGCGCCGCTCGCGAGTATTGCCAGTGTCTTGGAAAAACTGAAACGTTCGGCTGAAGCGGCGGGTATGTTTGCGACGCTCGCCGATCTTTACTTGGCGCAACGTTTGCCGTCGCGCGCGGTCGAAGCATGGCAAAACGCCGCGCGCTTGGAACCGGATCGCTCGGATGTGCATCAACGTTTGGCTGATGAGTTTGAACGACAAGGCAAGCGCACGCTCGCGGCAAATGAATACTATGCGTTGGCGGAAATTCATCGCCGTCGCAATGATAGCACGAAAGCTCAATCGTTAGCCGAACGCGCGCTCGAACTTGATCCACGCAACGCACGCGCACGCGAACTGCTCGACGAGTTACAACCCCACGAGCAAGCCAACCCGGTCAGCGTCACGTCGCCAGTCGGTGAAGCGGAAAAAGCCGCCTTGACCCGGCTCGCCGAGACCTTGCTCGAAGAGCATTCGACCCCGAAAGAAATTCCGGAAGAGCGTCGCGAAGCCGATAATCGCCCCAGTCTGAGTCAATCGGACATTGATGCTTTGATTGCGCGCGCAGTGGATGCGCAGACGCGCCATCGTGTGAGCGAAGCGATGGAAGCGTATCGCAAATTGCTCAATGCCGGGGTCGAACGTCCCGAAGTGAAATTCAACCTGGGTTTGTTGTACTTTGAAACGATGCGGTACGATGACGCGATTGGGTTGTTGCGTGACACAATCACGGACAAGAACCTGGCGCTAGCCAGTCATTATGCGCTGGGACAATGTTATCGCGCGCAAGGGCAAATGGATAATGCGGTCGAACATTATCTCCAGGTGCTCAAGATTGTTGACCTGGGTAGCGTGCGCCGCGATCAGGCGGACGAACTCATCGCGGTGTATGAAGGCATCGCCGAAAGTTATGCCGCCAAGGGCGACCGCGAAAACATGGAATCGTTTGCCGGCGCACTCGAACAATTTTTGACGAACAAGGGCTGGGAAGATAAATTGCGCGAGGCACGCACGCATCTTGACGTGTTACGTACCGAGGGCAGTCAAGCCAGTCTTGCCGAAGTGATTCAGCTGTCCGATTCGGACAAGATGCTCGAAGCGCTCGCCGTGTCGCAAGAGTACTTGCGGCGTGGTAAATTGTTCGCCGCGATGGAAGAATGTTTTCGCGCGATTCAGATCGTGCCGAGTTACTTGCCGACGCACATGCGCATCGCCGAAATTTTGATCAAGCAGGAGCGGTTTGCAGATGCGCGCGCCAAATACGAAACGCTCGCCGAACTGGCGGTTGCGCGAAAGGACCCAGCCCGCGCGGAAACGTTTTATCGTAATGCGTTGAACCTCGAACCAAACGATGTTAGTAATCGGACGCGGTTGATTGATTTGCTTGCCCAGCAGAACAAAACCGGCGAAGCGTTGGAACAGTACTTGACCCTAGGCGAGGTGAGCGCGCGCAATGGGCAATTTGCCAAAGCAATGGAGCGTTACAGCGAGGGCGTGCGTTATGCGGTGCGGGTTGGCGTGGCGACCTCGCCATTCGCGTTGAATTTGCGTCATCGTTTGGCGGAAACGCGCGCTCGCCAAGGCGATCTCAAAGGTGCGTTGACGGCGTATCAGGAAATTCATCAACAATCACCCGATGATGAACGCGCGCATTTTTATGTGATTGATCTCCAACTGCGGCAAGGACAAACGGATGCCGGCTTGCGCGAACTGGATAATTTGCTCAAACGTTATCAGACGCGCGGCGAAGCGTCCAAGGTGCTGGGTGTGCTCGAAGCGTTGACCCAGGCATACGCGAATGATGCCAACCTGATTTACCAGCTAGTGCCGTACCATCTTGCCGTTGGCGCGCGCGACCAAGCCGTGACCGTGCTCGATGCGCTGGGTGAAGTGCAGTTGCGTGCGGGACAACGCCAAGCCGCCGCCGAAACCATCCGCCAGATCATTGTGTTGAACCCGCCACGTGTGGACGATTACCGCAATCTATTGCAAGAAATTGGTGAGTAAACTATTGTGTTGAGCGCGCTTAGCGAACTCGTCTCGCGTTTCACGTTCTCCAGTCTGCTAGACATCCTCCTCGTCGCGCTAGTCATCTACGGTTTGTTCTATCTCATCCAAGGCACGCGCGCCGTTCAACTCATGCGCGGAATTTTGTTTATCGTGTTCCTCGCGGTGTTGGCGAGCAGTGTTTTTCAACTGACCGCGTTTAGTTGGCTCATTCGCAATTCCATCCCGGCATTGCTAGTCGCGATTCCTGTCGTTTTTCAACCTGAACTGCGTCGCGCGTTGGAGCGACTGGGACGCCCCGGCATGTTTTTGACGCGGCGCAATTTTTCCGCGTCGCATGTCGTTAGTGTGATTACGCGCGCGGTGAGCGAACTCTCCGAGCAACGATGCGGCGCGCTGATTGTCCTGGAAGGCACGACCGGTTTGCAAGAGTACGTGGATACCGGGGTGATGCTCGACGCGCACCTGTCCGCCGATTTGCTCCTTTCGATTTTTTTCAAGAACGCGGCACTGCACGACGGTGCCGTGATTATTCGCGATGATCGCATCACGGCGGCGACGTGTATGTTGCCGTTATCCGAGAGCACCTCGCTTAGTCGCGAACTCGGCACGCGCCATCGCGCCGCGCTTGGCGTGACTGAAGGCACCGATGCGATTGCGGTTGTCGTGTCGGAAGAGACCGGCTCGATCTCGGTCGCGCACAATGGGCGACTCGTGCGCCGACTCGACGAAGGCGAACTGGGTCGTCTCTTGCGGCGATTGTATCATCCGACTCCCAACAACAATCATCACTGGCTCAAGCGCAATGGCGCGGAAAAGAATTAAGGCATGCGCTCGGTACTCAGTCAAGCATTTTCGATTGGCATGGCGTTCTTGTTCGCCGCTGTGATTTGGATTGTCGCGACGAGCGAACAGAATCCCAGTCGCGAAGCATTTTTCCAAGATGCGTTGCCCATCGAAGTGGCGAATCGCGTGGAAGGGCTCGTGGTGTACCAACGCACGGCGGAGACGGTGCGCGTCAAGGTACGTGGTCCGCAAGCGAGCTGGGATCAATTGCGCCCGGCATCGTTTCGCGTGTCCGCCGATTTGAAAGGACTAGATGCCGGCTTGCATCAAGTTCCGGTTGCCGTCCAAGTGACTGACCCGCGCGTTGCCGTTCTGCTCGTCGAGCCGGCTCAGGTCGGGGTGCGCCTCGAACGCTTGAAATCGCGCGAGGTTGAAGTGCATGGTGATGTGCTTGATGCGCCGCCGGTTGGTTACACGTTCCGCACGCCGGTGATTGAACCGTTCACTGTGACCGTATCGGGACCGGCTGTGTTGGTGGATCAGATCGAAGAGGGCGTGGTAGATATTTTTCTGCGCGGTTCCAAAGCGCCGATTGAACGCGATGCGGTTGTGGTTTTGCGTGACGCGCAAGGCAAGACAGTTCAGGGCTTGACGATTTCGCCCGGCACGGTTCAGGTTAAGGTTCAGGTTGAGCAACGGGTCGGTTACAAAGATGTTTCGATCAAGACCGTGCTCAAAGGTAATGTCGCGCCGGGATACTGGGTCAGTAACATTAACGTCTCGCCTTCGACGGCGACGATTGTGGGCAACGCTGAAGTGATGGCAAAGATTCAGGGCTTTGTCGAGACCTTGCCAATTGAAGTGGACGGTGCGATAGCGGACGTGAGCAAGCGCGCGGTGCTTGCTTTGCCCGAAGGCGTGTCCGTGCTGAACAGTGACGGCATCAACGTCCAGGTCTCGGTCACGCCGATTATCGGCGGGCAAACAGTGCTGCGGCGCGTGACTTTGCAAGGATTGCGTGTTGGATTGAACGCGGTCATTTCGCCGGATGCAGTGGATGTGATCTTGTCCGGTCCGGTGACGACGCTACAAAATCTCACGCCCAGCGATATCCAGGTCGCGCTTGATGTGGCGGGCTTGTCTTCAGGCACGCACGCGATCAAGCCGCGTGTGCCAACTCTGCCGAATGTGTTGCGCGTGCAAAGCATTGTGCCGGAAACGATCCAGGTTGTCATTACCGATCCCGCCACACCGACGATCACGCCCACACTCACGATTCCAACACTCACGCCGACGATTACGTTGACGCGCACGGTCACGACGACCGCTACGCCGATCATCACGTCTCCCGTGACGACGACAACTCCAACAGCGACACCATCCAACCCATGATTCGACGAATTAAATCCGACCTGCTGGCATTCCTCGTGTTGATGGGTTTGCCCCTCGCAATTTTTGCGCCTGCGGCATTGCGCCAAGCCGTTTTCTTCTTTGGCGACATTACGCTTTTCTTTTATCCGACTCACCTCGCATACGCGGACGCGCTCAAGCAATTTCGTTTGCCGTTGTGGGAGCCGCGCATGTTCACCGGCTTTCCGCTTTTCGCCGAAGGACAAATCGCCGCGCTCTATCCCTCGCATCCATTTTTGTACGGCTTGCTTCCAATTGACGTTGCGACGAACTATGATATTTTGTTGCACCTGGGCTGGGTCGCGTTCGGCACGTATTTGTTTGCGCGCATTATCGGCTTGCAGAGACCGAGCGCGATGCTTGCGGGCTTGGCGTTGGGGCTGGGCGGATTTTTTGTTGCGCGTTTGCAACACATGAGCGTGCTCGCGACAGCGTCCTGGTTGCCCTGGTTGTTGTGGACCTGGGAACACGCCGAGCAAGCCACCACTTTTGGCGCGCGCTTGCGTTGGCTCGCGTTGATGGTTTTGTTCAGCGGCTTTCAACTTTTCGGCGGGCACCCCCAGTTTGCGTTTCTCAGCGCGATCATGATTTGTCTGTACGCGCTGGTCAATTTTCAGCGCACGGCTCGCTTGCAAAGCGAAACGCTTCCAGCGTTTGCGCGAACCTGGATCGAGCGTGTGCAGAAATGGTACGTGACTCTGCCTACCTCGATTCGTCGTCCCATAAATTTTGTTTTGCGCTATTTCGATCCGATTCAGGCGACGCCGGCGGTGATTGCGTTTGCGCTCGGTGCGAGTTTGGCGGCGGTGCAATTGATGCCCACGTTTGAACTTGGTGGGTTTAGCGATCGTGCGACCGGCTTGCTCCCCAAATTTTTCAACGCGTTTTCTCTGCGCCCCGTTCACTATCTCATGTTGTTGCATCCGTTTGTGATGGGCAATCCGTACCCTAGCATTTCCGTCGAGGTGATCGGCTACATTGGATTTTTGCCGGTCATCCTTGCGCTTCTCGCGCCGTTCATCAATCGCCAGCGGCGCGTGTTTTTCTTTTTGGCGATTGCGTTGATTGCGCTCTTTCTTGGCTTGGGCGACCAGAACATTTTCTATCGCGGCTTGCGCTATTTGCCGTTGTTCAATTATTTTCGCGTGCCTTCGCGCTTTTTCTTTTGGTACAGTTTTGCGGCGGTGATGCTCGCGGCATTTGCATTCGATGTGTTGATCGTGCGTGCGAAAACCACGGCGCGTCTCATGCGCGGGCAAATGTTCACGCTCGCTTCGTTCGCGCTGTTGATTGCGTTGATTGCCGGATTGATTCCCGCGCTCCCGCTTGATGTGTGGCTGAGTGTCTGGGTGTTTTTGCCAGTGGTGCTTGCGCTCATCACGGTTTGGATTTTGCTTCGCGCAAGGCGTGGCTTGTTCACGCGCACCACACTCGTCGCGCTGACCCTGGGTCTGACTGTGCTCGACCTGGCATTCTTTGCGTCGGTCTATTCCAAAACGTACGACGTGACGACGCCCGTCCAGGATTTTTATACGCCGCCGCCGGCAGTTTCGGTGGTCAAAGATGTGTCGCCGCAGGGCAATCGCGCGCTGACGAGTTTGTGGATTTATCCAGTGCTCGTGACCATGCGCGAAAGTTTGTACCCGAACGTGGGCATGACGTTCAATGTGCCGAATGCGGTTTCGTACACACCGCTGATTCCGCAACGCACCGGCGAATACCTGGAAGTGATGAATTCGCAGATGGTCAATCTGATGAATGTACGGTACTATATTTTGCCGCAGATGTTGCCGACGGATGCGCGAACCGAGGGCAATGACCTGGCGAATGATTTTGGTCTTCAGGTGGTGTTGAACGATGTGACTTTCCCGGCGACGCCGACGACGAAACTCAAAATTGCGTCGTCACTTGCGCAATCGGTGGATTATCCAACGAGTACGCCGGTTGCACGTTTGCAAGTGATGTGCCAGGAAGGTTTGCGAACTCTGCCGATTCTTGCCGGCAATCACACCGCCGAGTGGGCGTACGATCGTACCGACGTGCAAAAAATCATCAAGCAAATTCGTCCGCCGGTTGCAACGACGTATGCCGCGCGTTCAGCGTTCCCAATCGAAGCGCACGATGGTCATACCTGGCTCGGTGAATTTGATTTGACGCGCGATGGCAAGCCATGTGATTTATCAAACGTGTATGTGTTCCCCTTGATTCCGCAAGGTCTCTTGCGTGTCGAGCACGTCACGTTGGTTGCGCCGGATGGCAAGGAAACATCGCTCGCGCATTTGCAAGCGCAGAGCGATCATGAATTGATTTATCGTTCCAACTTTGTTGCGATCTATGAGAATCACGATCCCTTGCCGCGCGCATTCCTGGTTCACAATGCGCATCTCGCTGAAGATAATGTTGCGCTGAAAGAAATGTCGAGCGCGACGTTCAAGCCGCGCGAGACGCTTGTGCTGGCAGATGGCACACCGCTTCAAGCCGGCGGCGCGCAGACGGCGAACGAGTTGGTACAAATTGTTGATTACAAACCGGAACGCGTGGTGTTGAACGCGCGCGTCGAATCCGAGGCGTATCTCTTGCTTACCGATTCGTGGTACCCTGATTGGGTTGCGCGTGTGGATGGAGTTGCCACGCCCATTCATCGCGCCGATTATATTTTCCGCGCCGTGCGTCTCGCGCCCGGCGAACATCACATCGAGTTCGAGTATCGTCCGAGTTCGTTATACATTGGCGCAGGTATCAGCGCGTGCGTCTTGTTGATCGTGATTGGCGCGTTTGTTTTGTCGCGCCGATTTAGTGTATAATGCCCGCCGATATGACGAGGCAAATCGAATGACGGAAGCAACTGAAAAACAAGTTTCGTTGAGTGTGCAACTCGAAAGTTTACTGTTTGTCGCCGAGGGACCGGTGACGATTGATTCGTTGGCGACTGCGTTGGGTGTCAAGAACGAGCAGGTCGAACAAACGCTGGCACAACTCAAAGAATTGTATGTCGGGCGTGGGATGCGTTTGCAACGCGTGCGCGAGCGGGTGCAACTCGTTACTGCGCCGGATTGTGCGTTGGTCATTGAAAAATTTTTGGGTGTGAGCGTCTCTGGTCATCTTTCGCCCGCCGCACTCGAAACGCTCGCGATCATTGCGTACCGTCAACCGGTCACGCGCCCGGCGATTGAAGCGGTGCGCGGTGTCAACTGCGACGGCGTTCTGCATTCTTTGCTTGCGCGAGGTTTAGTCGAAGAAGCGGGTCGCATGGAAACAGCGGGGCGTCCGATTTTGTACTCGACCACGTTCGAGTTTTTGCAAAACTTTGGTTTGCGCGGCGTGGACGATTTGCCGCCGCTCGAACAAGCCGCCGAGCAAGTGCTCGCCGAAGCGGTCGAGCAAGCGAACGCGACGGCGATTCAAGTGGCGGAGAGAATGAAATGATTCACCTTGTGCACTATCATTTCGAGCCGCGTAGCGGCGAGAAATCTCCACCATCGAATGAGATTTCTCCTCGCTTCGCTCGTCTAATGACATGTGTCGTTGGGTGAAATGATATGGATCGCCTCCACAAAATTCTCGCGCACGCTGGGATTGCGTCGCGGCGTAAATGTGAAGAGCTGATTCTTGCTGGGCGCGTGCGCGTGAATGGCATTGTCGTGCGCGAATTGGGCACGCAGGTGGACGCGGAGGGCGATCAGATTCGACTCGATGGCAAACCGATCCAGATCGAGCGCAAGACGTACATTATTTTGCACAAGCCGCGCGGTTACCTCAGCGACATTGACGAAGCGCGCGGCAAGCCGCTCGCCGTTGACCTGGTTCAATCTCAGGAACGACTCTATCCCGCCGGACGACTCGATGCGAACAGTGAAGGTTTGCTTCTGCTCACAAACGACGGCGACCTCGCGCATCGCATCACGCATCCACGCTATGAACACGAAAAAGAATACCTCGCGCTCGTCGAAGAAAATCCCACCGACGAAACGCTCGCCCAGTTGACGCGCGGCGTCATGTATCAAGGCGAACGTTATCGCGCTGATGCTGTGACGCGCGTGAAAGAGTTGGATGCGAATGCGCGACAGCATGGTTGGCAAGCGACGGCGCGCAACGAGTTTTGGTTGCGGATTATTTTGCACGAGGGCAAGAAACGCGAAATTCGGCACATGCTCGGCGCGGTGAATCATCCGGTCAAACGTTTGATTCGTGTGCGCATCGGTCCACTCAAACTGGGTGCGTTGCGTGTCGGCGAATCGCGCGCGCTGACCCCGGACGAAATTCAAAAACTCAAAAATCAAACCACGAGGAACAAGTGATGCCATCCATCATCGCCATTGATGGTCCCGCCGCCTCAGGCAAAAGCACTATCGGCGAACAGATCGCAAAAAAACTAGGTTATGTGTATTTCGATTCCGGCGTCATGTATCGCGTCATCACGAGCGTCGCGCTCGCACGGAATATTTCTGTTGATGATGAAACGACGGTCACCCGGCTTGCCGAGCAAGTGAAAATTGATTTTCTGCCGCCCACGATTGCGGATGGGCGGCAGTTTACTGTGCTCGCCGATAACCAGGATATTACCTGGGACATTCGCTCGCGCGCGGTGGATACAAACGTGTCGCGCGTGTCGGCGTACCCGGGTGTGCGGCGCGCGATGTCGGCGCAACAACGTCGCATCGGATTGAACGGCAAAATCGTGATGGTCGGGCGCGACATTGGCACGGTTGTTTTGCCGGAAGCCGATCTCAAAATTTATCTCGATGCGACCGAAGAGGAACGCGCGCGTCGTCGTCATCGCGAACGCATCGCGCGCGGCGAGCAGGTCGAGTTCGAAGCGGTTCTGCGCGAAATTCAAAAGCGCGACCAAATTGATTCGTCGCGTTCAGTTGCGCCGCTCAAGCGTGCGGACGATGCGTTATACCTCGATTCGACCGGGATGGACATCCAGGATGTCATCGCGCGTGTGTGGGCGATGATGCAAATTCCGACGGAGTCAGTTCAAGTATGAGTGTGCCGGCAACATTGCCCCCGCGTCCCTGGTTTTATCATTATGCCAATCCATTTTT
>CAZPIR010000004.1:0-28398 GCA_964586085.1 uncultured Anaerolineaceae bacterium
ATAATACCCGAGCTGGACGGTAACGACAGGCTACAAGGCCGTAATCGGCACGACGATACTGGCGGGCGCGTTGCGAAGCAAGACGTACAAAATGGCTGTGCCGCTGACACCGAGCACGCCGCTGACCAATGCCCACGCAATGCCGTTCACTTTCCATTCGACCGGCAACATATCTTTGAACAGCAAAAAATATAATGGAAACAGTCCAAGGGACGCGACCTGACTCCAAATCAATGCTTGCATGCCAAGATGTTGTGTGGCGAATTTTGCGGTGATGCCCCACACGCCCCAGCATACGAGCAGTGCCGCGCCGCCGAGTAATACGGTAATGTTCATTGTTTTCACCTGATTACGATTTTTGGTTTTGGCAATGTCCGCATCCCACCTGCGGTCGTTCGACTTCCAGGCGATGTTCGCGGCAACCGGCTTGGATCTCGATTTTGCGAAACAAGCCAAAGAAAGATTTGCCGACCTTGCCGCGAAAGACGAGGTTGGGGCACGCATTGGCAAGCAAGAATTTGGGCACAAGACAATTTTGGCACAGCGCGGGATTCCACGCCGGCGAGTCCGGGTTTGCCGCAATCATGCGGCATTCTTCATCGTGCTTGCCGCGAAAATAATTGCCGTAAAAATATTTGCATTCTTGACCAAAGTGTGTTTTCATCGTGTCCGCATTTTATCACATCGCGCCGCGTTCGCCAATCGCGTTTGGGTGTATAATGCCGCGGAGGAAAATTGTTATGCCAGAACCATCCATTCCCGCCGAGCCGATGTGGGCGTTTCGTCAACATGCGTTTGGCACCGGCGAATTCAACACCGCGCTCGCGCATTATTATCGCGCCGAGATTCAACGCTCGAACACGTGGCGCACGCGGCTCGACGCGACGACGAATTGGGCAATCATCACTGCCGGCGCGGCGATCTCGTTCGCGCTCTCGGCGCCCGAACATCATCACGGCGTCATTCTCATCAATTTTATTTTGATCGGCTTGTTTCTGTTCATCGAAGCGCGCCGGTATCGCTATTACGAATTGTGGGCGTACCGTACGCGCTTGATTGAGCAAGAGTACTTGGCGGCGATGCTTGTGTCGCCGCATCAACCTGCGCCCGATTGGGCGGACAAACTTGCGACAAGTTTGCGAACCCCGCGCTTTCCCATTTCACTCCGCGAGGCGCTTGGTCGGCGCATTCGTCGCAACTATGGCTGGATTTTTTTGACGCTCGTGGCAAGCTGGCTTCTCAAACTGATTACGCAACCCACGGCGCTTTTCTCACTCAATCAATTTGTCGAACGCGCGGCAGTGGGTCCGTTTGCCGGCGAATGGATTATCGCGCTGGTGGGCACAGTGATGCTCGCGTTGACAATCCTGGGTGTGACGACGGTGATGATGCGTCGCTCGGTGGGCGAAGTGTTCGATCCCTCGCTGTTTGATGCATGGATCAAGGACGAATAGCATAAATGGATTTCAAAGTACGCCAAAAAATGTTGCGTCAGTTTACGTACGGAATGTACGCGGTTACGGCGCACCACGAAGGAGCGAGCGGAGCGTTTCTCGCCAACTGGTTGTCCCAGTGTTCCTTTGACCCACCGCTGATTATGATCGCGGTCGAACGCGATGCGCGCACACTTGACTTGATACGCGGCGGCAAACATTTTATCGTGCATGTGCTTGCGACCGGGCAACGCGAATTCGCCGGCATGTTGGGGCGTTCTTCGCGGACGGTGCCGGACAAACTTAAAAATGTGCAATGGCATCCCAGTTCGCTTTCGCAATGCCCGATTCTCGAAGAGACATTGGGTTACGTCGAGTGCCGAGTCGTCGGCGAACTGCCGGCAGGTGATTCGGTGATTGTGACCGGCGAAGTGATCGAGGCAGTGGTGTTGCACGAGGATGGATTAGAGGCGCTCACGATGAAAGAAACCGGGTTTAAGCACGCAGGATAAATCCCAGGAGCAACGATGGAATCTTTTTATCAAACCGTCACGTCGTTTTGTTTTACGCTCATTGGTTTGTGGTGGGGCGTGGTGCAGTTTCGCCATGCCGAGTGGATGCACGACCACGACCATCGGCGGATGGCCTATCTCGTCAATCTGTCGTTTCTTGTCCCAGGTCTGATGAGTCTTGGCGCAATGGTTGGTCTCGACACACGCATCATTTGGCAGGCGGTTTTTATTGTGGCGGGCACACTCGGCGGAATTGCGTTCGTGGTCATGTCGTTGACGATCAAATCCGACATTGCGCGTGGTTGGGTTTTTCAGTGGGGACGCTGGCTTGTCGCGTTGCTCTATGCGTTCGTGATTGTGATTGCGCTTGCGCCCGACCTGACCGCGTCACTCAATCTCAAGCCACTCCAGGTCGAAGGCATTTTACTTGCGCTGATTGTTTTTCTCGGCACGAGTCTGGCGTGGGAAGTGATGGCGGCGCCGAAAAACGAATGAGACGTTGCCGAGCAACGTCTCATTCCTGAATCCCCGCGCGGATTTACTGGAGTGGAAACACGATTTCGGTTTTGATTTCCTGTGGCGGCGTTTCGGGTCCGCTATAGTACACCTCGTACGCGACCCCGGTTGCTTGATAGCCCTGCGCCGCGACCCATTGCATCAACGTGTCGTATGCCGGACCGACCTGGTCGTACGGTCCGATGTGTACCGTGCTCGCGAGTTTGCCGCCCGGAAATTCGCTCAGCTGAATTTCTCCTTTGCTGGCGAGTTTACGCGCAACCGGAAAACCGATTTCCAAATCGAGATTTTGCATGTCCATGTTATAGTACGCGGCAAACGGCATCCCCGCCGGTTGCTCACCCAGTTCTCCCAAGTACTGGATAATCGCGCCATACACTCTGCCAAACACCTGCGGCAAATCTTGCACGGCGGCGCGCGTGCGAATCGTGAGTGCGGGTTGCGCGGACTGTTGTTTAAGTTCGCATTGGTACGTCATTTCGTTTTCTCCTTTATTTTAAATTGCCCAAAAATTCGCGCACGAGACGCGCAAATTCAGCGGGCTGATCGTTGAACGGAAAATGTCCGGCGTTTGAGATTACGCGCAATTCCGCGTGCGGCAAGGCGTCCACGTACATTCGCGTTGCCGATTCCGGTTGCAAATCATTCACACCATGAAGCACCAACACGGGCGCGGTCACTTTTTTGAGCGCGGGGCGATAATCGTGACGCAAACCCATGCTGATGTACAGCGCGTGTGGCATCCAACCGCCAACCTCGGCAGACGAATTTTCCGGCGCGATGCTGAATCCCTTGCGTTGCGCGGCAATGGAATAATAGCGCGCGAATTCGGAATTGAGTGCAGACAGTTCGGTTTCATTTTTCGCAAAGAGCGAACCATAATCGAGATAGCGTTTCAGGTACACATCATACTCAGCCCGCAATGTGTCCGGCAAAAGCGGCTTGACCTGCTCGAACAAGCCACCGCTGGGCGGCGGCATCACCAACACTTCGGCTGGCGCGACGAGAACTAACGCGCGGACGTGTTCGGGAAATTCGGCGGCATACAATGACGCGAGAAATCCGCCGAACGAGTGACCGACGAGGATAATTTTTTCGTCGCCGAGAATTTGCCGGATGCGTTCAAGGTCGGCAATCTGCGCGCCGAGTCCGAGCGCGCGATCCAGGTTTTGCATATTCTCGTAATAATTGGACGACGAAAATTTTTCGATGGGACGGAAAGATTTACCGCATCCGCGTTGATCGTAATAGTGAAATTTGTACTGCGTGTTGAGCAATGCGAGACCGGGTAATGGCTGGGTCGTCGGCATACCAGGTCCGCCGTGCACAAAGATTACGTTTGTGCCAATGCCGTCACTAAAATGATACAATCGAACGTCGCCTTCGACGTCCCAAAAATTTTGGTCGCGTGCTTGGGTCGGCGCGTTCAAATTTTTTAGCGCACGCGCCATCCCCGGTTCGTACAACGGCTGTTGCATCGCAAACCAAAACCACGCGCCACCCGCGATGAGCGCGATAAACAAAATCAGCCCGGCGATCAAAACAATTTTTTCCATTTCGCTAGTCCTTGTCGGTATACTGTTGCGCGATGGCGCTCGCCCACTCGCACACGAGGTGGCGTAATTCGTCCGGCTCAAGCACGGTCACGACCGGACCGTAACTCAACGTCATTGCCGCCGCCCACATCAAATCCGGCATGGACGCGGTGATGATAATCGAACCATCGTCTTGCTCTTGGTACGAATCCCAGTAGGCGCGACTGTCACGCGCGAGCCATGCGCCGGCCGGCGCAAAACGCCAGCGCATTTCGATTTTGTTTTCCACGCCAAAGCCGCGCGCCAAAAATTCTTGCGCGTTGAAATCTGCCGGCGTTTGGAATGTTTTGTCGAGTAAAGCAAGGTCGGCGATACGATCCAATCGAAACGAACGTTGCGCGTTTCGCAAATGACAATGCCCAACCACGTACCACCACCCTGAGCGATTCACGAGCGCGTACGGGTCCAACTCGCGTGCTTCCAACTCCGATTGACTCTGCTTGCGGTACGTCATTTTCACGCGGCGTTGCTCGCGAATTGCGCGACGCAATTTTTCCAAAAGCGGGGTCAGCGTGTCGAGTTGCGCGCGATGTAGTCCGGCGGTCACCAACGTTCGCCGCGCCCACGCAATTTCGTGTCGTTGTTCCTCTGGCAAAACATTGTCGAGTTTTGCCAACGCACCTTGCGCGGCTTGTTGATATAACTTGCCCCACATCTCGCGCACCAAGCTGGTGCCGAGATACACCGCGACGGCTTCCTCCGGCGAAAAAACGAGCGGGGGCATTTTGTAACCGCGCACGAGCGAGAACCCGCCGTACGGTCCGCGCTCGGCATAAATCGGAATGCCCATCTCGTCGAGCATTGTGATGTAGCGATGGAGCGAGCGCACCGAAATGCCGAGTTGCTCCGCGAGTTCGGATGCTTTTTGGTTCGGCTGACGTTGGAGCAACATCAGCAAGGTGATGAGGCGGGTGGCTGTGTTTGACATGACAAATTCCCTTCATCTGACAACAATCTACACTAGGTTTATGCCAATTCCTGTCATAATTGTCGCACGAGTTTGGGAAAAAGAAAACCGCGCTTGATGCGCGGCTGCCTTTTTCAAAAATTCTATTTGCCCAACACACTCTTGAGCACATCAGGACTGTTTGTTGTGATGCCGTCCACACCCCAACCGGCGAGTCGGCTCATTTCTCCAGCCGTGTTCACGGTCCACGTGCCAATTTTCAATCCGCGTGCGTGAACTGCCTGCACGAGTGCTTCGTTGACGAGACTTGAAGTCGGCATGAAAAAATCTGCGCCGGTCGTTTCGATGATTTCCGCGACGATTTGTTCATGCGATTTGTTCATGCGCGAACTGTACCAGCGTTGGTCAACGATCGCGCCGGTTTTGATGCGCGCGTCAATTTGCTTGACTTCTTTGACGGTTGGAAAATCGAATGAGATAATGATGACATCGTTGGTCATGCCGCGCGCGTTGACCAGGTCAATCACTTTTTTCTCGATGCCGGGATAACGCGCATTGCCTGTGTTGACCTTGATTTCGATTTGAATGCCGGCTTTGCCTTTGCTCAGGTCGAGCACTTGGGCGAGGGTGGGCACTTCTTGTTGCGTGACGCCGCCCTTGGCATTCTTTGCCGCGGCGTTGAGCTTTTTCAATTCGGCAAGTGTCATGTCGCTGATTTGCCCGGAACCATTCGTTGTGGTTGCCACATTCGGGTCGTGCATGATAATCACTTCGCCGTCTTTGCTGAGATGGGTGTCCGTTTCGAGTTGATCCACCCCTAGTTTCAACGCGTTCTCGAACGCGGCGAGCGTGTTCTCCGGCATCAACGCCGCGCCGCCGCGATGCGCGACGACGAGCGCATTCAGTTTTGCCACTGGCGTGCCGCTGGTCACCGAATTACTCGTCCCAGGTTTTTGTGGCGCGCTCGCAGTGAGAATCGCGCTTACGTTCGCGGTGGGTGTGATGGCGGGTGCGGGTGTGGCCGGCGCACTGCACGCGGCGAGCGCGAGCAAGCAAATCAAAAAAATAAATGGTTTCATGTTCGTTTCTCAAAAAAAGACCTGGAAGGTCTCCGCGACCTTCCAGGTCTCTGGCTTTATTTTGGAGCAGTCTTGTTGTAATCGGTGATGAGTTTGGTCACGTCGTTCGCGGCGGCATCGAGTGCGGCTTGCGGTGCGGCTTTGCCGGCGATGACTTCTTCAATCGCCAGTTCGATGCGTTGGCGTGCGGCGGGCATAACGCCGGTCAACGCGCCCTGGGTATAGCGGTTGTTCGGTGCGGCGTGCAGTTGGTCCACCGCGGTCTTGAATTGTGGATACTTGGCGACCCAATCCAGGTCTTCTTTCACATCGTACGATTTCTTGGTGACTGGATAGTAGCCGGTGGCAGTGTGCCAGTATGCCTGGATTTCCGGCGCGGTGGTGAACTTGATGAACTGCCACGCGCAGTTTTGTTCTGCGGCGGGGCGGTCTTTCATGATGTACGCCGAGGCGCCGCCGATGATCGTGCCGGCTTTTTGGAACTCGGCTTCATCGGGACGCGGCAAGAAACCGGTGCCCAGTTCGAACTTGCCTTGCGCCGCGCTCAGGCGAGCGCGCAAACCGGCGGTGGATTCGACGATCATCGCGGTTTGTTGCGCGTCGAACGCTTTTTGGCTATCGGCAGTGGCGCGACCAAAGTTACCAATCACGCCAGCGTCGTACCCTTCTTTCCACCACGTCAAAATCTTGACGCCTTCGGGATTGTTAAAGGTGGCTTTGGTGGCGCGGGCATCGCGACCATTCGCGTTGTCGAGATAATAGCCACCCGACGCGGCGAGCATTTGTTCAAAGAACCAGCCATAAATCGCCATCGAGTAGCCGTACATGGCGACCTTGCCATCGGCACCCTTCTTGGTCAGCTTTTTGGCATAGTCGGTCACTTCGGCGAATGTGCGCGGCGGTTTGTTCGGATCGAGACCGGCGGCTTTGAAGGCGTCCTTGTTGTAGTAAACGATCGGGTTCGAGGTGTTGAACGGCATGCCGTACAACTTGCCACCCACCGAATAGTACGCGAGCACGTTCTGCTCGAAATCTTTCAGGTCGTACTTGTCCTTGTCAATGAAATCTTGCATCGGCGCGATGACTTGGAGGTCAATCAAAACCTGGGTCGCGAGATCGAACATTTGCACGGCGGCAGGAATGTCTTTCGATTGCAGACCGGCTTTTAACTTGTTGAGCGAGTCATCGTAAGAACCTTGGAACACGGCTTCGCCGACGCACACTTTTTGCGAGTCGTTAAAGCGTTTCATCATTTCGGCGACGGCTTCACCGTTCGTGCCGCCCATCGCGTGCCAGAACGCGAACTTGGTCGCGGCGGCGGGCGCGGCGGGCACACTCGTTGCCGCTGGCGCGGCAGGCGCCGAAGGGGCTTTGGTCGGTTCGGGCGCCGAACAGGCAACGGCGAGAACCAGGACGACGAGCAAAGCGCTAATTAACATCCAACGTTTCATTTGTCTTCTCCTCCTTGAGAGAATCGTTTGTGAGCATCCCGCATACAGTTTGTCGAGCGTTTGGCGGTGATGCGATCAAAGCATTTCAAGCGAACAAGAGTCTAGTTGTGGTTGCGTCACCTCCTTGTCAATTATGGGATTAGCAACACCTTGCCTTTGGCTTGACGACTTTGCAAATACCGATGCGCGTTTGCCACATCGGCAAGTGCAAAAGTGTTGTCAATGCGAACCGTCAATTTGCCGGCTTGCATCCACGCGAACAAATCATTCGCGCGTTGCAATAATTCGGCGCGTGTGAGCGTATAGTGCGCGAGCGTGGGGCGTGTGAGAAAGAGCGAACCCTTGGCATTCAACACCTGAGGATCGAGCGGAGCCACCGCGCCGGACGATTGTCCGTACAGCGCCAACATGCCGCGCGGTTTCAAACAATTCAAACTTTTGTCGAACGTGTCCTTGCCCACCGAATCGTACACGACATTGACGCCCTTGCCGCCCATCAGTTGTTTCACTTCGGCTTCAAAATCTTGTTGCGTGTACAGAATCACGTCGTCCGCGCCCATCTCGCGCGCGAGCCGCGCCTTGTCTTCCGAGCCAACTGTCGCAATCACGCGTGCGCCGCGCATTTTGCACATTTGCGTAAGCAGTAAACCGACACCGCCCGCCGCCGCGTGGACGAGCGCCACATCGCCGGGTTTGAGCGGGAACGTATCGCACACGAGGTAATGTGCGGTCATCCCTTGCAATAAAACGGCGGCGGCTTGTTGCGCCGAAATGCCATCGGGCACCGGCACCAAGCGCCACGCCGGCACGTTTGCCGCCTCTGCATACGAGCCGAGCACCGAAGTGTACGCTACGCGGTCGCCCGGTTTCACATCGGTCACGCCCGCACCAATCGCTTCGACGATGCCGGCCGCTTCCTGTCCCAGGGTGAACGGGAGCGGCGGTTTGTACATGCCAGCGCGTTGGTACACGTCAATGTAATTGATGCCAATCGCTTGAAGCTTGACGCGCGCCTCGCCTTCTTTGAGTTCGTGCAAGGTCACGTCTTGATATTGCAACGCATCGAAATCGCCGAATTGGTTGATGCGAACGGCTTTCATTTTTTTCTATCCCTTTACTGCGCCAGCGGCAAGCCCGCGAATCAACTGCCGGTTGCCGACGATGAACAAGGCAATCGTCGGGACCAGGATCATGACCACCCCGGCGAGAACAATGTTCCACAAAAAGCGTTCCTGGTCTTGGAGCAACGCCAAGCCAATTTGCACGGTGCGCATGTCCTTGTTGTTTGTGACCAGCAGGGGCCACAAGTATTGATTGTACGTGGTGAGGAAACTGTACACCGCGAGTGTGCCGAGTGCGGGGCGCGCGAGCGGCACGGCAATCGTAATCAAAAAGCGCAGTCGCCCGCATCCATCAATCATCGCCGCGTCGTGGAGGTCGCGCGGGATGGACATGAAAAACTGGCGCACCAGGAACGTGCCGTACGCCGTGGCGAGGTACGGCAATGTCAGACCCAGGTAGGTGTCTTTCAGCTTGAGATCATTCACAATCGTCATATAGTTGGGAATGATCGTCGCTTCCCACGGAATCATTTGCGTGGACAAGAACAGGAGAAAGAAAAAATTCTTGTACTTGAAGTCAATGAACGCGAACGCGTACGCCGCGAGACTCGCCAGCACCAAGTGGGAAATCATTACGGTTGAAGATTGGACGATGCTGTTGAACAAGTAACGCATAATCGGCGCCATGTTGCTCGCATCTACAAAATTCTGAAAACGAAAGGCGGTTGTCACGAGCTTGGGCGGATAATTCGATACGTCCGCTTCGGTGCCGAGACTAGTGATAACGGCTTGGTACAACGGGAACAGCACCAAGATCGCCATGAACACGAGCATAAAGTACAAGAATATTTTTTGACTGAGTGGATAGCGCGGATTGTTTTCGTTCATGAGTAATGCACCCTCCGTTCAAAGACGCCAAACTGCAAAATGGTGAGCATGAGCATGATAAAGAACAAGACCACCGACATGGCACCGGCAAGACCGTACTGCCCGTTAAAGTAAAATGCGCGGTAGATCAAGTAGACGATGACATTCGTCGAGTCTACCGGTCCGCCGCGTGTCATCACGCTGATTTGGGTAAAAGTTTGGAGCGCGCCCAACATCGAAACGACGATGAGGAAAAAGAGCGTCGGCGAAATCATCGGGATGGTGATGTGACGGAACGATTGCCAAAAGCCCGCGCCATCAATGGTCGCGCTTTCGTACAATTCCTGGGAAATACCCTGCATTGCCGCGAGAAAGAGCACGGTGTTGAACCCAAGCGTCAGCCAGACCGTCACCATCGAAACGGACATGAGCGCGGTGGCTGGGTTGGTCAACCATTGCACACGTGGCAAGTGCGCCAGGTCGAGCACATAGTTGAACACGCCGATTGCCGGGTGAAAGAGGAACAAGAAAATCAGCGAAGCCGTCGCGCCAGACACGGCAATCGTCGAAGAAAAGATGACGCGAAAGACGCTGATGCCGCGCAGTTGAAAATTGGCGAGGGTAGCGAGGAACAAGGACACGATCATCGTGGCGGGCACGACGTAGAGGGTGAACGTGAGCGACACGCGCAAACTATTCCATAAATCCTTGTCGCTAAAAATGCGCTCGTAATTTTCCAAGCCGGCAAACGCCGCCATCCGCCCAATCGGATCCGTCAAAAAGAAACTCAGCTGGATCGTCTTGAGGAGCGGAATGAAAACAAAGTACACAAAAATGATGAGCGAGGGTGCGAGGAACAGCATCGCGACGCCAAAATCTTTTAAACTCCGCATGCGCCGGGAATTTTGGCGTGTCTTGCTGTCAACCTGTGTGGGAAATGCCGTCTGGGTTGCCATACTCTCTTCCTTGAGAATTTATCAAACACTGTCACGTAGTTGCGGACTGCAAATTGTCGGTTGAACGTCAATGTTCGATGGACGAGTTGTCAAGCTTGGGTCAGGTGCTCGATAGACGCTCAACCTATTCCGTGTCGGCAGGGGAACAAATTGATGCACACGATTGCATAACCATAATAGTCACCTTTCCAAAATTTGTCAACCAAATTTGATGGCGCATATCTTGCCAAACGCCGCGATTACGAATATACTGGCAAACGATGCCGAAAGAAAAAATTCTTTTACTCGAAGATCACCCTGACCTGCGTGCCGAGACGACTCGCATTCTGGTCGAAGCCGGTTATCGCGTTCAAGCCGCGGCGAATGGCGCTGAGGCGATTGCGCTCGCGCATCGCGAAATATTTGATTTACTGGTGGCAGATGTGTTCCTGCCCGACCAGACCGGCATTCAAGTCTTTGAGCAGGTGCGCGCTTTTTTGCCCGACCTTGCCGGCATTGTCATCACCGGACACAGCACCTGGGAACTCGCGCTCGATGCTCTGCGCGCCGGCTTTGTCGGTTTCCTCGTCAAGCCGGTTGTCCCCGAACAACTGCTCGCCGCCATCGTCAATGCGCTTGAGCAGGAAAAGTTGCGCCACGAAAATGCGCGCCTGCGCGCGCTTGTGCCATTGTACGAAATTTCGCGCGCGTTTATGGGCACGCTTGAACTCAAGGACTTGCTTGACCTGGTTGTCGCGACCATCAAGCGCGAAACCAAAGCCGAAGCTGTTTCGCTGATGCTCCTCGATGATGACCGGCGCGAATTGCACATCGCCGCCGCCGCTGGTCTGCCGCCCGATATTGTCGGCACAGAGCGCAGTTTGCTCAGCAACAGCATCGCCGCGCGCGTTGCGCAAACGGGTGAACCGTTGATGCTTGCCGAAGGGCTTACCCTCGACCCGGCGATTCGCAAGGCGATGGCGAAACCGCACATCCTCTCCGCCTTGTCCCTGCCGATGCTTTCGCGCGGACAAGTCAGCGGCGTGCTGAATCTTTCGCGCAATCAGGGCAACGAGCCGTTCACGCACGCCGACCTGGAATTGGCGACCGTGTTTGTCAGCCAAGCCGCGATTGCCATCGAGCAAGCTCGCTTGTTCAATCAGCTCAAACAACTCAACGACCTGAGCCAGCGTTTAGCGCGCGCAGTAGACCTGGATGAAATTGTTGGCACGACCTTGAGCGCGCCGATAGATTTACTCAACGCGCGCGGTTCCGCGTTATGGCTCGCCGATGAAACGCTCGGCGCGGGACTGAGAACGTTGGGCGTGGAACCGTCCGATGTGCCAGCGGATTTGCACGAACACGCGCAAGAAGGATTTTATCGCGATGGCGATGCCGGTTGGTTGGTCATTCCGCTCCGGCACGGCGAGCGACATCTGGGCGCGTTGATGGCACGCGTGCAATCGGCACAACCGCCCGGCACGGAACGTCTGGGTTTGCTTCGCACGCTCGCGCATACGGCGGGCGCGGCAATCGAGTCGCATCGCTTGCGCGCGCGTGAAAAAATGGCATACCGCGAATTGGATCGTGCCGTGCGCGCCGATTCCAACCTTAAAGAAACGCTCGACCGTCTGCTCAACGAAATGATGGATGCCTGCGACGCCGAGCGCGGCGCCGTTTTTCTCCGCAACCCGGATGAAGCGCGCATCGAACCCTGGGTTGCACGCGGCACCGAGCTAGATCCAGAGTTTGCGCGCGCGGTGGTCGCCGAGGGCTTGGCGCGCGTGTTCAACGATCCAGGTCGTGAACTTGCCTTGATCGGCGTGCCGATGATGACCGGCACGCGCGCTGAAGGCGCGATTGTGCTGGCGCGTTCGTCGCTGGCTGGCGCGTTTAATTCCGAGCATGTGGATTTGTTGTCGTACCTCGCGAGCGCAACGGCGTTGATCGTGCGGAACGCGCAGTTGTACGCGCGCTCGGAAGAAGCCAGCATCACCGAAGAGCGCACCCGTATCGCGCGTGAAATTCACGATGGCGTCGCGCAAGACCTGGCATTCCTCGTAATGAAAACCGGCGTCGCCGAAAAATTATTGAGCCAGGGCAAGGACAAGGAACTCAAGGGCGAACTGCGCGAAGTGTCGAATCAACTGCGACGCGATTTGCGCGATGTGCGCCGGATTATTTTTGCTTTGCGTCCGCTCGACATTGAAGCGATTGGCTTTTTGCCGGCGATTCAAAAATTTGCCAAAGAGTTTGGCGCGGCGAATGAAATTGACATTCTCCTCGAAACCGACGGAGTCTGGACGGGGCTTTCGCCCAAGTTGGAAACCGCGTTGTTTCGTTTGACCCAGGAAACGTTGAACAACATTCGCAAGCACGCGCGCGCCAAACATGCCTGGGTCACGCTTACGTCGCGTGATGGCGTTGCCGCATTGACCGTGCGCGATGATGGACGCGGATTCGATGTGGGGCAGGCAAGCAAAGCCGCGCGCGCGCGTGGCAGTGTGGGCTTGGTGCAGATGCGCGAACGCGCCGAACGCGCGGGTGGCACGTTCAAGCTCGAAACCGCGCCCGGCAAGGGCACGCTCATTCGAATCGAATTGCCGGTGCGAGAAAACTGATTGACGAGGGGCGAGCCATTGGCTCGCCCCTAACTTGATGAAACATGAAATTCAAAATTGCGCTCCCCCAATTTGCGCCACGCCTCGGCGATGTGAACGCGAACCTTGGGCAAATTCTCACGCTGATCGAACAGTGTCGCTCGCAGAATGCCGACCTGGTGGTTTTGCCGGAACTCGCCCTCACCGGTTATTATCTCAAGGATTTCACGCCCGATGTTGCCGTGCGCCCTTCACTCGACGACCCGCGCTTTGCGCCGCTCATCAACGCCAGCCGCGACCTGGACATTGCGCTTGGTTTCGTCGAAGAGGATGAGCGACATCGTTATTACATCGCGAGCGCGTACCTCTCACAACAGCGCGTCGTGCACGTGCATCGCAAAATTTATTTGCCGACGTATCGCCTGTTCGACGACGGACGCTTTTTCGCGCCGGGCAAAACGATGCGCGCGTTCGACACGCGCTTTGGGCGAATGGGCATGGCGATTTGCGAAGATGCGTGGCATCTCTCGACGCCGTACGTGCTGTGGCAAGATGGCGCAGATTTTTTGCTTGACCTCTCCGCGAGTCCGGGTTATGGCGTTTCGCTCCGTTCCGAAGTGGCGAACGCGACGACGGTGAAAACATTTTTGCACACGTACGCCGAGGTGCTGACGATGTTCGTCGTTTTCTCGAATCGCGTGGGCAATGAAGACGGCATTTCGTTTTGGGGCGGCAGTTGCGTGATTGGTCCCGATGGCGAAACGATGGCGTCCGCGCCGCATTTCGAAGATGCGCTCATCGTTGCCGAAGTGGACACAGACGCACTGCGTCGCGCGCGTTTGCGCTTGCCGATTTTGCGCGACGAGCAACGCGAGTTGGTGCGCCACGAATTAGGACGGATCGCCAAGCAAGAGTTGAAAGACTGACACGGAGACGGGGAGACAAGGAGAATGGGAGACAATCACCCATTCACCCATTCTCCCATTCACCCCCGCTTCCATTCTTTTTCTAACTAGATGAACATTCATACACTCGAACCCCTCCACATCAATACCACGCTCGTCCGCAAACTCATCGTGCGATTCATCCGCGAAGAAATTACGCGCGTGGGATTTTCGCGCGGCGTGATTGGCTTGTCCGGCGGAATTGATTCAGCATTGTCCGCGTTTCTCGCGGTCGAAGCATTGGGCGCGGAAAATGTGCTCGGCGTGTTAATGCCGTACCGCACGAGCAATCCAGCGAGTCGCGCGGACGGTGAACTCGTCGCGCAAACGTTGGGCATTCCGACGCGCGTGATCGAAATCACGCCGATGGTCGAGCCGTACCTCGCGCAATTCACCGGTGACGATGGACGACGACGCGGGAATGTGATGGCGCGCCAACGGATGATTGTGCTCTACGATCAATCGGAAGAATTTCACGGACTCGTCATCGGCACATCGAACAAGACCGAAGCACTGCTCGGTTACACGACGCAATTCGGCGACAACGCCGCCGCGATTCAACCGCTCGCCGACCTGTACAAATTCCAGGTGCGCCAACTTGCGCGCGCGGTCGGCGTGCCAGAGCCGGTCATCACCAAAGCGCCGAGTGCGGATTTGTGGCAGGGGCAAACGGACGAAGGCGAGCTGGGATTTACGTACGACCAAGCCGATGCGATTTTATACCGGCTGGTGGACGAGCGTCGCCGCGCGAGCGACGTGATTGACCTGGGATTTGATGCGCGTGTGGTCAATCGCATCGGCGAGTTGATTCAGCGCAATCATTTCAAGCGCGTCCTGCCGCCCGTGCCGAAAATTAGCGCGCGGACAATTGGGACGGATTTTCTGTACAACCGCGATTGGGGTAAGTGAGTTTCAGGTTCGAGGTTTCAGGTTTACCGTTAAACCTGAAACCTCGAACTCTGAAGCCTAAAACTAGGAGACAATATGAAACGCGCACTTGTGACCGGCGGAGCCGGGTTTATTGGGTCACACTTGGTCGAAGGTTTGCTCGCGCGCGGGTACGAAGTGACCGTGCTCGACAATTACGCGACGGGGCGTCACGAAAATCTTGCGCGCGTCGTCAATCAAATTCATTTCGTCGAAGGTGATGTGCGGAACTTGACGACCGTGCACAGTGTGATGCGTAAAGTGGATGTCGTGTTCCACGAAGCGGCATTGCCTTCGGTGGCGCGCTCGGTCAAGAATCCGCTTGAAAGCAACGAGGTCAACATCACCGGCACGCTCAACGTGCTCGTCGCCGCGCGCGATGCCGAGGTGCGCCGCGTCGTGCTCGCCGGCTCGTCGTCCGCGTACGGCAACACGCCGACCTTGCCCAAAGTCGAAACGATGCCGCCCGAACCACTTTCGCCGTACGCGATTTCCAAACTCGCCGGCGAATTGTACGCGCGCTCGTTCGCCAACTTGTACGGACTCTCGACCGCGACTCTGCGTTATTTCAACGTGTTCGGTCCGCGCCAAGACCCGACAACGCAGTACGCCGGCGTCATCGCGAAATTCGTGACGTGCGCGCTCGCCGGCAAACCGTACCCGGTCAACGGCGACGGTGAACAGTCGCGCGATTTCTCGTACATCGAAAATGTCGTGCAGGCGAATCTGCTCGCGGCGGAAGCGAAATTTGATGGCGGTCAAGTCATCAACATCGCATTCGGACAACGCACGACGCTGAATCAAATCATTGCGGCGTTGAACGAATTGACCGGGCAAAATCTGCCGGCAAATTACGGACCCGAACGCGCGGGCGATGTGCGGCACTCGCACGCCGACCTGACTCGCGCGAAACAAATCCTGGGTTACGTGCCGGCGATTGATGTGCGCGAAGGTTTGCGGCGCACGCTCGAATGGTACCGGAAGCAATAGTTCAAGGTTTCAGGTTTAACGTTAAACTTGAAACCTGAAACCTGAAACTTGAACAAGATGGACCATCAAAAACTAGTTACCGGTTTACAGTTGGCGTGGAAGCAAGAAGTGTCCGGCGCGCTGACGTATCGCGCGCTCGCGGCACACGCGCACTCGAAAAACAAACGGGATGTGCTGATTCGGCTCGCGGAATCGGAAGAACGGCACGCGCAAAAATTCGCGGCGCGTTTGCAGGAACTGGGCGCGCCCGCGCCTGTTTTGCGTGAATCGTGGCTCGAACGCACGCAACGCTGGGTGATGGTGCAATCGGGTACCGAGAACGCGATGCGCCTGCTGGAATCGTTCGAGGACAAGGCGACCGACGCGTACGCCGATCTCGCGGCGGCGGAAACCCAAGAGCAGAGTCGCAACGACGTGCGCGCGATGCGTACCGAAGAAATCGTGCACGGTAAATTGCTCAACGAAATGTCGCAACCGACACCGCAAGCGCGACTCGATGCCATCACCAAAAAAGAAAAATGGCACGTGCGCGGCGGCGGTTGGATCGGTCAAGCGATTTACGGAATGAACGACGGGCTCGGCTCGGTGTTTGGCGTGGTTGCCGGCGTTGCCGGCGCGACGAGCGCGAGCGCGCAGTTTGTCATCGTCAGCGGTGTCGCGGCAGTCGTCGCGAACGCGGTCTCGATGGGCGCGGGCGCGTACCTCGCGACGAAATCCGAACGCGAGGTGTACGAAGCCGAGATTGCGCGCGAACGCAACGAACTCGAAAGCGACCCGGAGCAAGAGCGCGAAGAGATGGCGTTGTTCTACGAGTTGAAGGGATTTACGCGAGACGAAGCGAACACGTTGGCTTCACGGATGGCGGAAAATCCGGAGCAGATGTTAAAGACGCTCGCGTCCGAAGAACTGGGTCTCTCGGCGGACACCTTTCCGAATCCGTGGCGCGAAGGATTGAGCGCGGGCGTGTTCACCGCGATTGGCGCGTTCATTCCGATTGTGCCGTTCTTTTTTGCGGACGGCAACCCGGCGGTCATCGCCTCGTTCGTGATTTCATCGCTCGCGTACTTTGTCGTCGGTGCGTCCAAGGTGCTCGTGACCGGGCGCGGCTGGTTCCGCAGTGGCATAGAAATGTTCTTGATTGGTCTCGGCGTGGGCATTGTGACGTACGTGATCGGGTCGCTGTTTCAGTTGGAAGTGAAATAGTGAAATAGTGCGATAGTGCAATAGTTGGATAGTTTGTTGGTTGGAGAGACCGGACGCGGTGCGCGTGCCGGTCTTTTTGTTTTGATGCGGGGATGTGGTAAAATATAACTATGCTCTCGACCTTATCTGAAGACAACGCGAAACTTGTCACGATCTTGACGGTGTTTGGCATCGCGCTCGCGCTTGCACTCGGCGCGCTCATCGCGTTCGGCTCGCCGGTGATTGCGTTCGCGCTCGTGCTCGGCGTCGTCGCCGCTGGCATTGTGCTCTCGAACATCGAGTACGGTTTATACGCGGTGATTGCGGTTGCCGTGCTGTTGCCGTTCGGTGCATTGCCGATCAACCTAGGTTTCAACCCAACGTTTCTCGATCTCGCCTTGATTGCTCTGCTCGTGATGTGGGTGATGCGCGGCGTTCTGCGGCAGGGCGGCGATTTTGTGGCGACGCCGCTCGGCGTGCCGGTGCTTGTGTTCCTCATCCTCGCGATTTTTTCGTTCATCGCCGGGCTGGGTCACTCGTCGGTCACGTCCCAGGTTCTGCGCCAATTCGTCGAAGTGCTCATCGCGATCAGTATGTTCTTTGTCATCGTCAACACCGTGCAATCGCGCGCGACGCTCAAGCGCGTCATTCTCGCGCTCATCCTCGCCGGCTTTGCGGCGGCGGCAATTGGCATCGTGCTGTACATTCTGCCGCGCAATACTTCGATTTATTTGCTTTCGATTTTGCGGGTGTTCAAGTATCCGAGCGGCGATGGCATTCTGCGTTACATCGAGGATGATCCGGCGAATGCGATGCGCGCGATTTCAACCTCGGTGGACCCGAACGTGCTCGGTGGTCTGCTGATTCTCGTGACCGCGCTTGCCGCGCCGCAAATTTTTGCGACCAAGCCGCTTGTGCCGCGCTGGTCCGCGGTGGCGTTGACTGGCACGATGTTCCTTTGTATGGTGCTGACATTCTCGCGCGGGGCATTGCTCGGCTTGATCGCCGCGCTCGGCGTGATTGCGACCGTGCGCTATCGTCCGATCATCGCGGTCATTTTGCTTGGCGGCATTGTGTTTCTGTTTTTGCCGTGGACGCAAGAGTACATTAGCCACCTGACCGATGCGTTCACGTTCAGCGACCGTGCGACGCAGATGCGGCTCGGCGAGTACAAGGATGCGTTCACGCTGATTGCGCGTTATCCGTTTTTCGGCGTGGGCTTTGGCAGTTCGCCGGACATTGACACGTACATTGGTGTGTCGTCGGTGTATTTGTTGATGGCGGAGGAGATGGGCTTGCTCGGTTTGAGCGCATTCCTGCTCGCGATGGGCTTGTTCTTTCAGCAAACCGTACGCGCGTGGTTCGCCGGTCTCGCGCGCGACGAAGAACTCGCGCCGATTATGCTGGGTCTCGCCGGCGCATTGCTCGGTGCGATGATCGGCGGCTTGGTGGATCATTATTTTTTCAACTTGAAATTCGTACACGCCGCCGCGCTTTTTTGGCTCTACGTCGGTTTGGGGATGACGACAATTTTGCTTGCGTCGCGCGTTGATGCGTGGTCGTCGGAAACACATCCGTGAACGAGTCCTCGTCCGTGCAGTTCCCCTTTCGGGCTTGGCATTGGCGACGAGTTGTGCTCCCGCTCATCTTGCTCGGCGCGTTCGCATTGCGCCTCTATCGTCTCGGTATGGCGAGTTTGTGGTACGACGAAACGGTGAGCGTGTTCCTCGCGCAAAAAGATTTAGTCGCGCTCACGCAACACACGGCGGGCGATATTCATCCGCCGTTTTATTATTATCTACTTCATTTTTGGGGACGCCTTGCTGGTTGGTCCGAATTTTCGATGGCGTTCGTCTCACTCTTTTTCGGCGTGCTTCTCATCGCGCTCGTGTACCGCGTTGCGCGCGAGTGGTTCACTATGCGCGTGGGCGTGATTGCCGCGTTGCTCGTCGCGCTATCGCCGTACAATGTGTGGTACTCGCAAGAAGTGCGAATGTACACGCTCGGCGCGACACTGGGTTTGGCGTCCACGTTTTTGTTTGTGCGGATAATCAGTCGTCAGTCGCCAGTCGCTAGTAGACAGCTTTGGCGCGACGTGATTGCGTACGCGGTGCTCAGCGCACTCGGACTGTACACGCTGTACTATTTCGCGTTCCTACTCGTCTTTCAAAATCTCATCGCATTCAGCCATCTAATTCGCAATCGTCACAAAATTGGCAATTGGCAATTGGCAATTGGTAATTGGTTTGCCTCCCAACTAGCCACCCTTCTCCTCTTCGTTCCCTGGCTCCCCATCGCGTTCCGCCAAGCGACTGATCCGCCGGTTCCGCCTTGGCGTTCGTTCATCTCCCTGCCAACCGTACTCCTTGAATCCTTCTCCGCGCTCGTGT
Source organism: uncultured Anaerolineaceae bacterium (assembly GCA_964586085.1). Taxonomy (GTDB): domain Bacteria; phylum Chloroflexota; class Anaerolineae; order UBA4142; family UBA4142; genus JACRBM01. The sequence continues at coordinate 19,390 of CAZPIR010000004.1, forward strand.
TCGGTCAATCACTCGACGTGTCGCTGACGTGGTTGCCGTTACTTTTTGTCGCCGCGCTCATCGTGTTTGCGCTGATTCAGGACGGAGAACGCAATGCGCACCACGCAATACGCAATACGCAATACGCGCTACCCAACGCCTCATTCTTGCTCGCATACACCTTCATCCCGCTCGCCATCATCTTTGCGCTTTCACTCTGGAAGCCGCTGTATCACGTGCGCTATGTCTTTCCGTACTCACCCGCCTTTTACATCCTGCTCGCGCTCGCCATCCGGCAATTTGCCCTTCGCCTCTCGCGCCTCGCCCCGCGCATCATCTTCACCTTACTTTTAGCTTTTAGCTTTTTCCTTTCCACTTTATCCGTTTACAATTTTTGGTTCGAGCCGCGTTATGCCAAAGATGACCTGCGCGGCGCGGTCAAATATATTTCCGCGCACTGGCGACCGGGCGACGCGATTCTCGTGAACGCTGGCTACACGTACACCGCGCTGATGGTTTATTTCGATCAACTCATCGAATGGCGCGGACGGCTCACACAATTGCCAATTGCCAATTCCCAATTACCAATTGTGCTCCAGACCGGCTCAATTGGCGGCGCGCCGAATCTGGGTTGGGGCAACCCCGCTTCCGATTTTTACGCGACGACGGCTGACGAAACTCGCGCCGCGCTCGACCGGGTGTTTGCCGCGCACGACCGCGTATGGATGTTGCGGTTGTACGACACGGTCGTTGATCCGGACGGCGTGGTGCGCGATTATTTGGCGACGCGCACGCGCATCCTTGACGACCAGGGTTTTGCCGGCGAATCGTACACGCGAGTTCAGGGTTATACTTCTAGACGTACAGTTACTCTGCCGGCGAATCTCACGCGCCGCGATGTTCTGCTCGGCAATCGGATTGCTTTGCTGGGATTTGTGCCGACGAACGCATCGGTGCGCCCCGGCGAATGGCTTGATGCGACGCTCTACTGGCAAGCGCGCGAGCCGGCAAATCTCGATCTACACGCGTTCATCGCGTTGTTTGCCTCGGATGGAAAACTCGTCGCCTCGACGGACGAACTGCCCATCGGCAACGCGCTTGGCACATCGCGCTGGATGGCCGGCGAACTGGTCGCGCATCCAATTCGTTTGCGTGTGCCGGCAAACCTCGCGCCCGGCGTCTACACGCTTCGCGTCGCGCTCTACGATCCGCGCACGAACGAGCCGCTCGACGCGCCGCCCGGCCAGTGGGTTGGCGCGAATGGGCAAGTCGAATTGACAACGGTGTCTATCGGCAAGTGATTTTTGGTTTTGCCAAAAGTCGCCAATCGAAAATTAAAATAAAAAGGAGTACCATGCACATCGTCAGTGATCGCGGGATGGATCTCGCGCCCGAACAGATGGAAGGATTGAACGTGCATCTCGTGCCGCTCACCATCACGCTCGACGGCAAATCGTACCGCAGTGGCGTGGACATTCAGCCGCGCGAATTTTATCAATTGCTGGCGTCCACCGAAAGTTTCCCGACGACCTCGCAACCATCGCCCGGCGATTTCGCTGACCTGTATCGCGAACTTGCCAAGACCGACCCGGAAATTCTTTCGATTCACATTTCGTCCGGCTTGAGCGGCACGCTCAACTCGGCGCACGCCGGCGCGCAACTCGTGCCCGAAGCCAAGGTCACGTTCGTGGACACGAAAACCTTGTCGGGCGCGGAAGGTTGGCAAGTGTACGCCGCCGTGCGCGCGGCACAAGCCGGCTGGGCAATCGAAAAAATCGTCGAACTTGCCGGCAAGGTCGCCGCCGTGACCGACACGATTTACACGTTGAATGAGTTAAAGTACTTGATTCACGGCGGACGCATCAGCCATATGAAAGGTCTCATTGCGTCCGTACTGAACATCAAACCGGTCATCGGCGTTGAAAAAGTAAACGGCAAGTACGCGCAGTACGGACAAGCCCGCTCGTTTGAAAAAGCCGTCGCCAAAATTGCCGAACACATCGCCACGCAGTACAAACCCGGCACCGCCTTGCGCGCGCAAGTGATGCACGCGTTCAATCCCGAAGGCGCGCAATTGTTGCGCCAAAAGATTGACGAATTGTTCAAATGCTCGTGGCTCCCGGTCGGACCGATTGCGCCAGTGCTCGGCGCGCACACGGGTCCGAGTATGGTCGGCGCGGCATTTGCGCCGCTTGACGCTTTCCCAGAGATTCCGTAAAATTCACGTATGTCATACGTGTCACGTTTGCTGGTTGGAGGGGCGAAGCATTTTTCGTGGTTTAGAAAAATGCCTCGCCCTTATTGGTTGGTAATTTTATTGAGCGCGTTGGTTGCGTGCGTTGCGCCGACGCCCACCCCCGAACCCACGCGCGTACCGCCGCGCCCACTCGCGCCCACTGCGACGCCTACGCTCATCCCCACGCGCATTCCTCCCACCGCGACCCAGGTTCCAACCGCAACTTCTGCGCCAACCGTGACGCCCTCGCCCATTCCCACGCGCCCCACGTACAAAATCGGCGCGGCTCTGCCGAAACGCAACGCGCCGCGCACTTTGCTTGACGCGCAAGATTTTGCGCGCATCAAATCCTGGGTCGAAAAATTTGCCTGGGCGCGTGACGCGCGCGACCAACTCATTCGCAACGCCGACGCGTACCCCGCGCGTTATCTCCAAAAGTACAACCTTAAATCGCCCGACCTCCCGCCGATGGGCGGACAATGGTCGTTGTGGTACATCTGCCCCGATGGTTTGCGTTTGCGCTACGAGCCGACGCACACGCCGCCGCATTTTTGTCCGAGCGACGGCAAGTACTATGCCGCGCCCACGTTCACGAATCGCCCCGCGCTGTATGACGAAGTGGTTTATCAAAATCGGCATATGGATTTAGCAGACTCGGCGCGCGACCTGGGTCTCGCGTTTCAACTGACCGGCACAAAAAAATATGCGGACAATGCCGCGGCGATTTTGCGCGCGTACGCGAGCGCGTACCCAAATTACGCACAACACGACAAGGATGGCGGCAAAGCGCGCAGTGGCGGCAAAGCGACCGCGCAAACACTCGACGAGGCGCAGTGGCTCATCAACCTCGCTTGGGCGTACGATTTGATTTTCGATTCGCTCACGCCCGCCGAACGCACGAGCATCGCGAACAATGTTTTGCGTCCCGCCGTTGCGAACATTCAGGGCAATCGCGCGAAATTGAGCAACTGGCAAACCTGGCACAACGCCGCGATTGCAATGACCGGGTTTGCGCTCGAAGATGAAAAACTCGTCGCGGATGCCTACACCGATCCGGAAAATGGATTCCAGGTTCAAATTATGCAAGGCGCGGCGAACGATGGCTTTTGGTGGGAAGGCGCGTGGGGTTATCACTTTTTCACTTTGCAACCGATGTTGTATCTTGCCGAGTTGGGCGAACGCGTTGGCATTGCGGCGTACACGCAACCGAATTTGCGCGCGATGCTAACCGCGCCGCTGACGATGGCGATGCCCGACGGTTCGCTTCCGCCGTTCAACGACGACAGCGGCACGACACTCACTTCGCGTGAATGGTTGTACGAGATTGGCTATAATCGTTACCGCGACCCGGCGATGCTGGGCGTTTTGCGCGGCACGCGCGATTGGCGCGCGTTGTTGTGGGGCGCGGAAAATTTAGCGAGCGCGCCAACCCAGGTTCTGCCGAGCATCGCGCTCCCGCAAGCCGGCTATGCGATTTTGCGCGCGGGCGACGACCGTTACCTCGCGCTCGATTTTGGCGCGCACGGTGGCGGACACGGGCATTTCGACAAACTGGGTTACGTTGCGTTCGGGCTGGGTCGCGAACTGGCGCTCGACCCGGGCACGCGTTCGTACGCGGCGGCGGCACACACGACCTGGGATCGCGCAACCATCGCGCACAACACGATTGTGGTGGACGAGCAAAATCAACTCGAAGCGACCGGCAATCTGCAACGCTTTGTCGGATTGCCGGGATTCAGTCTCGCGATTGCCGATGCGGGCGCGGCGTACAAAACAGCGGCGATCACGCGCACGCTTGCGCTGACGCCGGACTATTGGCTCGATCTCACACGCGTTACCTCACTCGACCGCGCGGCGCATCGCTTTGATTGGATTTATCACAACCCAGGTTTGTTGAGCACGACATACACGCTCGCGCCGTACACCTTGCCGGCAAAAAATGGTTATGAGCATTTGAAGAATCCGCAAGCGGTCACGACGAACGATGCGTGGCACGCGACCTGGGAATGGAGCGCGGTTGGCGAGCGGTACGGGAGCGTGTTCAACGGACGCGAAGGTATCGCGTCGTCGTACACGATTACGCGCACGAACGAAACGTTTGCCGGTCAACTCGATTACGATTTCGCATCCGTCGCCGATGGATATGCCGTGTATCTCACGCCGAACCTGACCCTGCCGAACGAAACACCGACGCGCATTGAAGCGCGCGTGTTCGGCGATGCATCGAACAATCGCTTGTTGTTTCGCGTTATGGACGCGACCGGCGAAAAATTTACCAAAGATTTTGGCGCGCTCAATTGGTCGGGCTGGCAAACGATGGCGTTGAATGTGGATGGTTCGTGGAATCGTGGTGGCGCGGGCAACAACGACGGCGTGATGGATTTGCCCGTGTCGCAGGTTGCGTTGCAAATTTCGCGCACGACGAATGGCAAACGTGCCGGCACTCTACTCGCGGACAATCTCGCGCTGACGTTTGCTTCGGGACGGCGCGTGATCGAGTACTTTGAAAAGAGCCTCGTGCGCGTGGATGCGCGAATGCTCGGCACGCCGGACACAACGGTAGTGTTTGGCACCGGGATGGACGAACGCAACGCGCCGATTCCGTTCGCGCTCGCGCGGCGACAAACCCTCGCGACCACTTTCGCGGCGTTGTTCGAGCCGTACCGTACCACGCCGCACGCGACCGTGTTCGAGCCGCTTGGTCCCGGTGTGCGTGTGGTTGCGCCCAATCAATTCACCGATTCGATTTTGTTGCCGGATGGCGCGGGCAGTAGCGAGCGATTGTTCGGCGCGTTCTCGACGGACGCGACGATTGCGTACGTGCGCCAAAATCCGGCAAATCAATGGCAAACTCTTGTGGTCGCGGATGCAACGAAATTTTTTGCCGACGGCATTCGCGCGTGGTTCACCAGCACAGCGCCGACGAGTGCGCAATTTTCGTTGAGCGGCAACACGTTAGCCGTCACGACCGAAACACGCGGCGCAACGTTGCGCGTACTCGCGCCGAATGCCACGCAGGTCACGCTCAACGGTAAAGCCATTGAGCATCGGCGCGAGGGGGAAATGCTGGTTGTCCAAGTGCCGTGATGATTTTTGCAAAACAAAAAACTGCCGACGTGAATCTCTCGCATCGGCAGTTTTTTGTTTTTGAATTATTTGAGCGTCCCAAGCAGGTCGCGCCAATCGTCCAGGTCTTCCAGCAAAAAGGGTTTGTAGAACGCGATGCGGTCGAGCAAGCCAGTATAACGTTCCTTGACACGCGCCGAAATTTCATCGCGCGGGGCGATGATGGCGACCTCGTTCAACAGATCGTCGCTCACGAGCGCCGGCATCTCGTCCCATTTTCCGCGCGCGGCGAGCGCGCCCAGCTTTTCACCGACCTCGCCCCAGCCGTGCGTGTCGAGCACCGAACGATACGTGGGCGTCGAAGCGTAAAACGAAATTTGCGCGCGCACCGCTTCGCGCTCTGCGTCGTCCGTCGCGATAAAAATCGAAGAGGAGAGTTGCACATCTGCGCGTGTACGGTTTGCGCTCCGCGCCCCGCGTTCGATGTTCGGAACGACCAACTCGCGCAGATATTTTGGCGTGTGAAAGGGATGCACGTGAAAACCCTGGCATAATTCACCGGCGACGCGACAGAGATGTTCGTTCACGCCCGCGATGTAAATCGGAATATTCGGATGCTCGATTGCGCCGGGATTAAAGAACGGCGACATCAACGTGAGTTTGTAAAACTCGCCGCGAAAATTTAATTTTGTATCATTCTGCCAACAATCCCACAACGCGCGCATCGCCAAAATCATCTCGCGCAATTTCGGCGCGGGCGATTCCCAGGTCATCCCGAAACGTCGCTCGATGTGCGCTTTGACTTGCGTGCCGAGACCCAGGATGAACCGTCCTTGCGACGCGTGTGCCAAATCCCACGCGGTGTGCGCGAGCAAGGTCGGACTGCGCGCAAACGCAACCGCAATCGCGGTGCCGAGTTCGATGCGTGACGTATGTTCTGCCGCAAGCGCGAGCGGGAGAAATGGTTCGTGTTGCGTTTCGCTCGTCCACAAGCCGTCAAAGCCAATCTCTTCGGCGGCGCGCGCGATGCGCGGTGTGTCGAGCAAATTGGGCGCGAGAATGCCGACATCGAATTTCATTTTGACTCCAAATGCGACGGAGGACGGGTGACGAACGACGGAATCTATTGGTTAAACCTCCGTCTTCCGTCCTCTGTCTTCCGTCTTGAATCTCACCAGGCTATCCGAATCGAAAAATTTCAATGACGATGCGTTCACGTCGAGCACACGCGCATTCGCAAAGTACTGAAAATCGAAACGTGTCGTGTCGCCCGCGCGTAAACCTGGGATGGGGATGAGGCGCGCGGTGAGTGGCTTGTCGAGTCGCACGGCGAGCGTGGTAAGGTCGAGCAGGATGGCAGAGAGTTGAGCAATGCTGGTTTCGCCGGGAAGCGGCACGGTGTCGAGTCCGGTGCCACACACGGTCGAGTACAACAAAAGCGCGTCGAGCGAATAATTTGCCGAACGCGCGGCGAGCGTCGCGTCTTCGAGCACGGGAAGCATCAAGCCGGAAAAACCGGTGCGCGGAAAATTCGCGCGACGAATGCAATCGGTGATGAACGCGCTCGCAAAGAGTGTGCCGCGCTGACCAAACTCGACGCCGGTCAAACGTTCCATCGCCGTGCCGATACTTTGTTCGATTGCCGGGAACGGAGCCATCGAAAAATCAATTCCCGCAAAACGAAAATTGAATTGCACGGCGAGGACATTCGCAACGCGCGCGAGCGATTGCCCGGCTTGCTCAATCGCGTTGACAAAAATTTCGCGTGCCTCATCGAGTGAATGCGCGTGCGTAAAAATTTCGACGGCAAGCGGCGCGCCTTCAATCGCGAGCGCAAAAGCCGGCATGTCACCATCGTGGTACGCGACCGGAAAAAACGGCGAGTGCGGCGGACAATTCGCGAGCGTGGTGAATTTGAAATTGCCGAATCCGTCCGGCGTCGTATCGGCGAGCGAGCGGATGACGCGCGCGGCGGCTTGCGTGGCACGCAAGTTGATGCCGTGTTCGTGCGAGGCGATTTGCACGGAACCAAAAATGTTTTCGGTCGCGGCGAGCGTATTGGGGAGCGCGTCAATTAAATCGAGCGCGGCATCCGGATTGTCTGCGCGAATCGCGCCGAGCGAGGCATAATCAATGCCATGCGCGCGAATCGTGTTATCGAGTGCGTGGGCGAACTGGGTCAGGTCGCGCGGAGCCAGATCGGTGAGCGATTGCGTGGCGACGCGCGCGGTCTGCACCGGAAAACCGGCTTGCGCGAATTCATCGCGTGCCACGCGCACGAGTTCGCCGAGCAGGTGCAGAGGCGTATCCTGAAGCGGATCGGTGAGCGAAACAAAACCGGTGACGGAGCGAATGTTCACAGGGGTCAGGGAATCAGAAATCGTAGAATTGTTTCCAGCAACGACGGTTCGGGTGCGGGTGTCGGGGGCGCCGGTGGCGTGGGTGTGGGTGTGGGCGCGGGCGTCACGACCGCTTGCACAATGTTTTCGCCTTCGCGCGTCCAACCCCACTCGCGGCGTGCCTTGTCTTCGATGAAATCGTTGCTTGCCACGCGCGTCTTGAGGGCGATCAACGCGACCTGGGTCGCTTTGACTTGCGCGTTTTGTTTTTCGGCTTGGGTTTGCACGTCGTTCAAGCGCGCGCCGCTAATGATGCGCTGACTCAAATCCCAGGCAAAGAACAAGCCGAGGGTGATGGCGGCGACGAGAATCAGTTGAAAAGGAAAGCGTGACATGATTTTTTTCCTCACGATACAGGGACGCGATCATCATACTCGAAATTGCGCGAGGCGTCAATCGAAAAAAATAAAATCGCCAACGCATTACCGGCGTTGGCGATCAGGACATTTATTTCAGGCGTGTGACGCGCGCGCCGCGTTTGCTGATGCCGACGAGATGCGCGCGCCCGTCAATTTTCATTTTGCGCGCGGTGCGTTCCATCGCCGCCGCAATGTCGTCGTCCGCGTGATCGGTGAACGCGATGATGCTGGGTCCCGCGCCGGAGAGTGCAACGCCGCGCGCGCCGGCACCGCGTGCCGCTTCGCACAACTCGTCCATCCCGCGCACGAGCTTGGCGCGATAGGGTTGATGCAAGCGGTCACGCGTCGCGAAATCGAGCCAGTCCCAGCGTCGTTCGTACAGCGCGGCGATCCACAACGCGGTGCGCCCAGCGTTGTAAATCGCATCGCCGCGCGGAATCGCTTTCGGTAAAATGCCGCGCGATTTTTTCGTGAGCACCGGATACGTCGGCACAAAAATCACCGAGCGCAAATCGCGTGGCACGTCCATGCGCACGGCGTGCAAACGCTCGCCCTCTTGCACCGCGACGACCATCCCACCGAGCAGAGCCGGCGTCACATTGTCCGGGTGTCCCTCGACGTGCGTCGCAAGCGTGAGCAGTTGCGAGCGCGTGAACACATCGCCCATCAACGCGTTCGCCGCGAGGATGCCGCCGACGAGCGCGGCAGAACTCGAACCCAGTCCGCTTGCAATCGGAATCGCCGCGTCCATTTTGATTTTCACGGGCGGCAGTTTTTGATTTTTTTGTTCAAACGCGGCGATCATGCCCTGGATGACCGCGTTGCTCTTGTCGCGTGGCAAGCCCGGCGCGCATTCGATTTCCAATCCGCGCGCGAGCGTCTCAATGTCCATTGTGTTCCACCAATCGAGCGCGACGCCAATGCAATCGAACCCAGGTCCAAGGTTGGCAGAGGTGGCAGGAACTTTGAT